>MWAR01000574.1 GCA_002068715.1 bacterium ADurb.Bin374 | reverse complement strand
GAACCCTGTCTGCAGTGCGCCGCCGTAGCCAAGATTTATCGGTAATGATATACAATGTACGCCGGCTTTTTCCGCAATGGAAACCGTCGCATCGGTCGACCCGTCGCTCACGACGACAACATCTGCGCCGCCGGGCAGGGTATCTGCAAGGGATCTCAGCGTTGCCGGAAGCCTGTGCTCCTCGTTGAACGCCGGAATGCATATCAGGACACGCCGCAAAGGCGCCGGACCAGCGCGTTCAAGAGATTCGCGCGGGGGGTGGGGTCGCGATTTGTGCCGTCCGGGCGGCGGACGTCGTGTCGGGAAGCCTGAGGGGGGCTGGACAGGGATCATTTCATCTGCTGGACGATCGAGAAGAGGGGCATGAAGACCGACAGGGCGATGCCGCCGATGACGATGCCCATGAAGACGGTGAGGATCGGGGTGAGGGCGCTGGTGAGTCCTTCGAGCGCCTCGGAGGTCTCCTGGTCGTAGAAGTCGGCGACCTTCTCGAGCATCTTGTCGAGATTGCCGGAGTTCTCGCCGACCTCCATCATCTTCTGGACCATCGAGGGAAAAATCTTGCTCCCCTTGACGCTTGATGCGAGGCCTTTGCCCTGTTGCACGGAAATGGCCATCTGGCCGACGATCTCCTCGAGCACCTTGTTGCCCATGACCGAGCCGGTGATGCGGAGCGCGTCGAGGATCGGGACGCCGGAACCGAGAAGGGAACAAAGCGTGCGGGCGAACCGGCTGATCGCGATTTTTTTCGAAATCGGCCCGAGGATCGGGGCGGAGATGACGAATCTCGCCAGAAGCGACTCCCCGAGCTCCGTCTTGAAAAAGGTGTAAAGGCCGAAGGCGACGCCCGCGAGAACGCCGATCACGAGGACATACTGCTCACGGAGGGTGTCGGACGCCCAGATCAGAAACTTTGTGATGGGCGGAAGCTCGGCTTTCATCTTCTTGAACATCTTCGTGAAGTTGGGGAAAATCTTCACGAGCAGGAAAACGACGCAGCCGATGGCGAGAACGAACTGGACGACCGGAAGGGTGAGGGCCGACTTGACCTTGCCCCTGATCTTGGAATCGGCTTCGGAAAAGGCCGCCAGCCGCATGAGCACCTTGTCGAGAATACCGCCGGCCTCGCCGGCCTCGATCATATTGCAGTAGATTGCATTGAACACTTTCGGGTGTTTACGCAGGGACGTCGAAAACGGCTGGCCGGACCGCAGATCCTTGCCTACCCTGTCGAGGACATCCTTGAAAAACGGGTTCTCGGCCTGGTCATACATGATGCCGACCGAGTCCACCAGGGGAATCGCCGACCCGACGAGGGTGGACAACTGGACGGTGAAGACCATCAGCTCTTTCGCCGAAACGCTGCCGCCGAAGGAGATGTTGAAGCCGCCGCCTTCCTTCGCGGCCGTCGCCTTGATCAGGTAGAACCCCTTGTCGGACAGCATCGAGGCGAGCTTCGCCATGCTCTCCGCTTCTATCTGGGTTTTGAGAACTTCGCCCTTCGCGTTCTTGACTTCGCAGTCGAACTTCGGCATCCGGTCACCCCCGCGTCACCGATATATTACCGGTCCGCCGCCCCGTATGCAAATCTTCGGGAAAGGTCACCAGGGGAGACGAACCACAGAGTCACAGAGACACTGAAAAATACGGACTTCCTCTCGTAGAATATGAATGAAAAGAGTTATAAAATAATGCGTTATATAAACCCCGAAACCATCGGACCTGCTCTGTGACTCTGTGTCTCTGCGGTGCGTATCTACTCTTTGCGGGAGAGGGCGAAGATTTCTTCGGGGGTGGTGAGGCCCTGCTGGAATTTCAGGGTGATGTCCTCGCGCAGGGTCTTCATACCGCCGGCGATCGCGGCCTGCATCAGGTCGTCGGGACCGGCATTCTGGATGATCAGGCGCCGGATCTTCTCGCTCGTGTACATGACCTCGTGGACGCCGAGGCGGCCTTTGTAGCCCGTGTTGCCGCACTTGTCACAGCCCTTGCCTCTATAGAACGTGTTATTTATCGACTCGGGGGGCAGGCCGATCTCGCTGAGGACTTCCGGGGTGATGGTGGTGTCGGGGTTCCGGCAGACCTTGCAGATGCGCCTCGCAAGACGCTGAGAGACTATGCAGAGCAGAGCGGCCGAGACGAGAAACGGCTCGACCCCCATGTCGACGAGCCGTGTCGCGGTGCTGGGGGCGTCGTTCGTGTGCAGGGTCGCGAAGACCAGGTGGCCCGTCAGGGCCGCCTCGATCGCAATCGTCGCCGTCTCCTTGTCGCGGATCTCTCCCAGCATGATGACGTCCGGATCCTGTCGCAGGAAGGCGCGCAGGACCGTCGAGAAGTCGAGGTTGATCTCCTGGCGAACCTGGACTTGATTGATCAGCTTCAGCTTGTACTCGACCGGGTTCTCGACGGTGCAGATGTTCATGTCGATGCCCTTGATCGTATTGAGGCACGCATACAGGGTGGTTGTCTTGCCCGATCCCGTGGGGCCCGTGACGAGAACCATGCCGTTCGGCGATCCGATTGCCTTCGTGAGGAGTTTGTAGTTGTCGGGGGTGAAGCCCATCTGGTCGAGGCTGACCTGGACGTTCGACTTGTCGAGAATCCGCAGGCAGACCTTCTCGCCGTACGCAACCGGAATCGTATTGACGCGGAAATCGATCGGCTTGTCCATGATCGTCATCTGGATGCGGCCGTCCTGCGGGATGCGCCGTTCCGAGATATCCATGCCGGAAAGGATCTTCAGGCGCGAGACGGTCGAAGCCTGGGCTTCCGGCTGGAGGGTCATCGCGATCTGGAGGGTGCCGTCGATGCGGTAGCGGATGCGCAGTTCGCCTTCGTCGGGTTCGATGTGGATGTCGGAAGCGCCCTTCTGGACCGCCTGGGTGAGGATCAGGTTGACCAGCTTGATGATCGGGGTTTCCTCACTGGCCTTCTTCAGGCTGTCCATTTCGCCCCTCTTGTCGCCCTCGGGGCCGTCGGCAGTGATCTGACTCAGGGCGTCCGCCATGGCGCCGGCGACGTACAGCTTGTCGAGCGTCTCGTTGATCTGGACTTCGGAGCAGATCGAGCGGACGACCTCGCAGTTGTTCTGAAACTGGATCTCGTCGATGATGAACACATCGAGCGGGTCCGCCATGCCGATCATCAGACTCTTGCCGTCGAAGTTGATCGGCACGAGCATGTGCTTGCGCGCGATCTTCTCCGGCACCATTTTCAATATCTCTGGCTTTATTTCGACCTTGTTCAGGTCGACGAACGGCACCTTGAGCTGTTTGCCCAGCACCGGCAGAAGCTTCGCGTCGGTGAGATAGCCGAGCTCGATCAGCACCTGACCGAGACGCTTGCCGCGCTTCTTCTGCTCGGCGAGCGCGATGTTCAGCTCCTTGTCCGTGATATGGCCGGCTTCGATCAGCATCTCGCCGATTTTCTTGCGTTTGAACATCGCTTCCTTCCTCTATCCCGCCGGGTTATATAACGAAGATACCGTTCACTGCAGAGTCACAGTGACGCAGGGATCGTTCCGCCACAAAAACACGAGAAATGAACCGCAGAGGCGCAGAGACGCAGAGGAGAAATTGAGACAAAAAAAGAAGATCGGATTTTTCTCTGCGCCTCAGCGCCTCCGCGGTGAATCTTTCTATTTCCAGCATGCCGTTCATGAAAAAAAGATTATATGTTAATGCATATATTCCGGAACTCTGTGCCTCTGTGTCTCTGTGGTGCATTTCGTTTCTCAGCGGGCTGATTCCCAGTATTTACGGCGGGCGTCCATGTAGTGCGGGTTGAGCTTGATCGCCTGCTGGAACTCGTCCATGGCCTCATCCGTGCGCCCCTGCTTTTTCAGGACCATCCCGAGATGGTAATGCAGGTCGGCGTATTCGGGATGCTCCTTCAACAGGCGCTTGTATTCACGCTCGGCAACGTCGAGCAGGCCGAGGTCGGTGAAGATGAGACCGAAATCGATCGTGATGCTGTTCTTGTCCAGGCGCCCTCCGAGATGGTCCTCGACGACGCGGCGATACTCGATCATCGCCTTGTTGAACGCTCCCTGGTCCTGCAGGATGCGGCCCACGTAGTAGCGCGCCGCCGCATATCGCGGATTGATGGCCAGGGCGTTCGTGAAGCTCGCCATCGCCTTGTCGAACGAGCGGTTGTCGTAGAAAAGGATGCCGATGTTGAAATGCGCGTCGGCAAAGCGCGGATTCAGGGTCAGCACCGACTCGTAGGCCGCGATCGCCTGTTCCCTGTCGCCGATGCGCCGGTAGGCGTGACCCATGTGGAGGTAATAGACGGGGTTCTTGGGATGTATATTGACTGCTTTAACAAAACAAAACGAGGCCTTGTCGTATTGTTCCTTGATATAGAACGCGTTTCCGAGATGGAACAGCACCTCGTGTTGCTTGGGGTGCACCCGGAGGAACTTGATGCAGGCGTCGATCAGCTCGTCGATCAGAGCCGTGTTGTAGCTTTCGGCGGGGGCCACGTCAGCGCTGGGAAAGGACCGACTTGATGTCGCGGCCGAGCTTCGTGCGTGGTTCGACCAGCCGGAACGACGGGCGGTCGGTGCAGTACCGGTGGAGCACCTCGAGACCTTCGTAGGCGCGCTTCCCGAGAGAGTCGAGGAGGGCTTCGAAGAGCGGCGCGAGGTGATGGATCCCCGGCTCGATCTGTTCTTCCTCGCGCAGATGGAAGCGAAGTTTGTAGACGATACCGTCGTCGCGCCTGAAGATGTCGACCTCTGGTTCTTCGAGATGCTGGCTGCGCGAACCGAACCGCCGCACCGCGAAAAAGTGCTCGCGCTCGTAATCCTCGTACAGGTCGACGCCCCAGATGTAGGGATTCTTGAACACGCACATCGGGAAGATCGGCGACAGAAACCGCTTCATCGCATCGACGACCTCGTAATTGTACTGTTCGGCCGGAATCGTGATGGCGAGTTCGCCGCCGCGCAGCTCGAACATGCCGCCGAGCTCGAAATCGCCCCTGACGACCTCGATGCGCTCGGGCTTTTCGAGGTTCAGCAGGATCTTGCGAGTGCGGTCGTTGAACGTCGAGAACTCCTCGTCGGGTCTGTCGGAACGGGTGACGGTCAGTCGCTCGATGGGCATCGCCAAAATCGTTTCGAGAACGTTCGTCAGAATCTCGCGATCCTTGCGGCTGCTGAAGAAGACGTATTTCTCAAAAATGTCGCACGTATCGTTCATGGGGCTGCCTTTTCCGATTTCACATACACCATCGTGATGTCGTCATCATGGGGAATCGTTTCCTTGAACCTGTTCATCTCGTTCATCACATGATACACCACCGACGCCGCTTTTCCGACGGGCGCCGTGTCGAGGGCCGTCTTGAGCCGCTCGATGCCGAACCGCTCACGTTGCCGGTTGAGGAGATCGAGCACGCCGTCGGTATACAGGAAGACGCCGTCGCCGGGGAGAAGGTCGACGGTGCGCTCCGAATACGCGTTTTCCTCCTGCTCGAACAGGCCAAGCGGAATGCCCGCATCGAAGTCGATCTCCTCGACGAAACCGGTGCCGGTGCGTACCACGAGTGGCTTGCAATGGCCGGCGCTCGCGCAGGTCACGGTGCGCTTCTTCGAATCGAACACCGCTATGATCATCGTCGCAAACAGCGGGCCCATCTGCTCTTTCGTCAGTTGTTCCGATAGGAACAGCAGGAACGCGCCCGGCCCCGCGAACTTGTCGGCCATGGCGCGGACCAGCGCCTGGATCTTCGACAGGAAGAGGGCCGCTGGAAGCCCCTTGCCGGAAACGTCGGCGATCGTCGCGAGCAGGCGGTCGTTGGAAAGCGGGATCAGATCGTAGTAATCGCCCGATATTTCGTTGCAGGGAACGCAGGTGCCGTGAACGTCGAGACCCTGCTGGATCGGCGAATGCTGCGGAAGCGTCGAGGTCTGAAGGGTCCGGGCGATGTCGACCTCGTGGATCAGGCGGTCCTGGCGGAGGTTCTCCTTGAACAGCCGGTGATTCTCAATGCAGATGGCGATGTGCTTGTTGAACAGGGTCGCCATCACTTTCTCGTCGTCGGCCAGCGCGCGCCGGTCGGGGCTCATGAAGACGACGAGGCCGAGAATGCGGTTCCAGACCATGAGCGGAAGGATCGTCAGGTCGCGCGGCTCCTGGCGCCCGCGGAGGGGCAGGGAGAAGTTCTTCCAGTCGTCCGAGTTCAACCGTTCGATGTCGATTTCCTGCCGGATGATCTCGAGGGTCGTGCGGGTGATCGGGTCGTCTTTCGGAATCAACGGGAGGATCTCGCCGGTGCGCGGCTTGGTGCCGCAGGCGAACTGGAGGGCCGACGCCTCGCGCGTAAAAATGAGGATCGTCATCGTGGGGAACAGTTCCTGACAGAGCTGAAGGGCGACGTGCAGCTGGCGGCCGAGCTCGGCCGCGTAGTTCATATAGCCGAGCAGGTGCGAGATGCGCTCGAGATCGACGCACCGGTTGTGCAGTCGGGAAATATTGCCCTTGTACCAGTCGATGAGAGCGTTCGACTGGAAGAACAGGTCCGTCAGGTCCGCCGGGGGGGCTTCGGGAAGTGGCGACCCATCGATGTGATCGGTAGAGAGATTCCTGATGGTGTTCCACCAGAAGCTGATGATGCCCAGCAGGAGGGACGTGAAGACGAGAAATCCGAGGCTCAGCAGATTCTCGGCGGTATAACGTATATCACCGGGAATACGGTTCAGCGTGAGCGCAATACCGCCCACGACCAGCAGAATGCCGGCCGTGAACAGTATGAATGGGTATTGTTTCAGGTAGGTGCGCATAGGGTTTTTGTCCCGTCACTTTACACCCCCCGAACACCCTGCGTCAACGCGTCCCAGAGCCAACATATTCGGCCTCGACACGGAGGGGCGCTTCGCGAAGCGCCCGGAACGCCTTTTTTCTTTCAAACATCAAACTTCGAACTTCAAACTTCCGACTTCCCCGCAGGGGTACAAAGCCAGGTGAGCAGCAGCTCGATCGGGGCGCCGAAGTAGACGATCAGCAGGAGATCCAATGCCTGGGAAACGTCCGGAGCGTTTTTGCATGCGGCTTCGACACGGCTGACGATCCGGAACAGATCGGCGGATCGCAGTCCCTGCATCTGACTCACGACGTTCTGGGTGAGTTGGTTCAACGAGACGCCCAGATACAGGAACGACAGGAGAAAAAAGCCCATCACGATCCAGCCGGCGAGAACACGGCCCATGGCCCTGTGACCCAGGCCGGGGCAGACGAAAAGGCTGAGCAGAATGGCCTTGACCAAACCGCAGCCGGTCCGGGGCTCCGGGGCGGATGTCGGGTGAGACGCAGAAGCGGCCGTTCTCTCGGGAGCGGCCGCTTCAGGTCTGATTTTTGTCGAATCGGTCACGCGATCATGCGGCCCGATACTGTTCCCAGGTGCCGTCGAGCCGGCTGTCGAGCTTCTGGAGATGCTCCTGCAGCGCGTTGATGGCGGCGGGATCACCGATCTTGGCCAGGGCTTCGCCCGCTGCCATGCTGACTTCTTCCTTGGGATCGCCGAGAGCGGCGATGAGAGCCTGGACGACAGCCGTGCCGCGCTTGTCGCCGAGCTGGATGCAGGAAATGCGGCGCACGCGCCAGTCGGGGTTCTTCAGGCCCCGGATGTATCGGAAGGTCTGGTCGAGCGGCGTGACGGAGGCGAGCGTGGGGATACGGGGCCTGTTCGCCGGCCGGGAACCGGTCGAAGGCTGCGCCGTCCAGCGTTCCCAGGCGGCGGAAAACACCTTCTCGAAAATGAACCATCCCGCGAAATAGACCATCGTCAGGAGCAGAATCTTGAATTCGAGTTCAAGCATGGCTGAAGCCTCCGTCAATCGAATATCTTTCTCCGATATCTATCGGCATCGAACGGCGGAGGCCGAAGCGGAAGTTTCACACGCGTCCGGTCAGAGCATGACGGGCCAGCGGGACGAATCTGCAGGAAGTTTTCCTTCGAGAACCGAGATCAGGCTCTCGATATCGGGGGACCTGAAGCCGAAGGTCGCAAGGCCGGTCGTGGCTTCGGGGACGCTGTCGAGATCGTAGGGGTTGCGGAGAGCCGCGAGAAGCGTTCCCGGAATGGCGGCGGCAAGATTCCTGAAGGCTTCTTTCTGACCGGGAAACAGGTGGGCGTTGTAAGAGAGGATCAGCAGTTTCGCGGGCTTTTTCGTCTCCTCTAGAGCCGCGCGAACAGGCGCCGAGATCGCGTCGGCGGCATCCTTCGGGTGATACATGACACAACGGGCGTTTTTGAATGCGCTCTGAATCTGGCGTGCGGGGCCGGCATCGGCATGGTCTTCCTCCACCTGCACGAGCGAGGCGATATGGGGACACGCCACGACAAGGTGCGTGTCAGGCGCGAGCGGCAGATCGCCCGCCTGCGTGCGTGACGCGAGAACGGCCTTGTCGTGAGCCTCACGCACCAGGGCTACGTGCGAGCGCGCCAGGTCGGTCAGGGAAGCGGATGGAACCGGGGCCGAAAGCTTCGTGCGGGCCCGGGCGATGCGCTCGAGGCTTTCGTCGAGTCTGCGCGCCGCCGCCGGCGACGATTCGACTTCGCGGAGAATGGCTTCGGCAGCGGCCTTCTGGCGCTCGAGATCATGACAGATGAGCAGAAGGTCGGCGCCGGCGAGGAAGGCGAGACGAGAGGCTTCGGCCACGCCGTATTTCTCGGTGATCGCGCCCATCTCGAGATCGTCCGTGATCAGCAGCCCGTCGAAGCCGAGTTCGCGTCGCAGGAGGCCTGTGAGAACGTTCTCGGAGAGAGTTGCCGGCAGGTTGGGGGAGGGTTCGAAGGCGGGGAAGAAGACGTGCGCCGTCATGACGGCGTCGATTCCCGCGTCGATTGCCGCCTTGAAGGGGGCGAGTTCGAATGACATCAGGCGTTCCCGGTCGTAGGGAATGACCGGAAGCGTGAGGTGGGAATCGACTTTCGCATGCCCCTTGCCCGGGAAATGCTTGGCGCAAGCGAGCACGCCGCCTTCGCGGAGGCCGTTCGCAAAGGGAATGGCGTATCGGATGACGGTCTCCGGGGTATCGCCGAAGGAACGCGCGCCGATGCCAGGGTTGCCTGCGTGATTGATATCGAGCACGGGCGCAAGGTTCCAGGTCAGGCCGATCGATCGCATTTCGGCGCCCATAGCTGCTCCGATGCGTCGCGCGATGTCCGGGTCGCCGGTTGCCGACAGGGCCATCGCGCCGGGGAAGAGGCTGCCGTGGCGGAGAATGCGCATCACGAGCCCGCCCTCCTGGTCGATGGAGGTGAACATTCGAACTCCTGAGGCAGCCTCGAATCGCTTCAGCACGGGAGCGAGAGCGAGCGGGTCTTCGAGGTTGCGTGCGAAGACGATGAGCCCGCCGATGCCCCATTCCTCGACGAACCCGAGGGTGTCGGTGGAAGGCTCGAGGCCCTGATACCCGATGACGAACAGCTGTCCGATTTTTTGTCGCAATGTATTCATGCCGTGATGATAAATGTGGTTTCACATGTTTCGCAAGCAGGGGCGAACGGCCGTTCGCCCCTGCTTGCGTGGGGGCATGGGGGATATTGTGTGACGTTCCCTGCGTGATGTATGATGCGAGGCATATTCTCCAGGAGATTCCGAATGTATTGTTTTCGTTGCGGTCACGAACTTCAGCCCCGCTCCGCCGTCTGTCCCACCTGCGATACGCCGCAGAAGAGGCGGCAACGCCATCGGCAGCGGCTTCTGCTCGGGCTGTTCATCTTTCTCGCCGGCGCCTTCACTGGAAGTATATTTGATAGTATTGTATTCAGGGGCCGCTCGTGGGACCATTCCCTCATCGACCTCCTGACGGGCGGCGGCAGGCAGGCGAGCGAGCCGGCACAGATCGCGTCCGGCCCGCAGTGGGAGACGGTTTCCCCGCCTGCCGGCGGATCGCAGGCACAGCCGGCGGGAAGCGGAAAGGGGACGGTGCCGCCCGCCACCGTGGGCTTCAAACCCGGCCAGCCGGGAGCCCCGTCGATGGCGCAGCTGCCTTCGCTCGAGCGCCCGGTCGGTGATGCGCTCGCAGCCGCGTCTTTCGCGCAGAATGTCGCGACTGGGGCGGTGGCCGCCGGGTTCGACGAAGTCGCCGCCGTCATGGCGCCCGATGCTTCCCCCGCGACGGCGTCGGCCGAGGCTGCCTCTGCCAG
>MWAR01000573.1 GCA_002068715.1 bacterium ADurb.Bin374 | reverse complement strand
GGACGAAACCGTGCGAATACTGCTTGAGTTCGAAGACGTTCAGATATCCGGTCGAGGGAACCATCGGGCCGAGATCGAGATCGATATATTTCCAGCACGATACGACGCCGATGTCGTCGTTGTTGATGTTCTGGACGAGACGCGCCTTTTCGGGATACCCTTCCTTCTTGAACATCGCCGAGGCTTCGACGCGGCTCAGCGTGCGCTTTTCGAACACCTCGTTCTTGCCGATGATCGTCATCATGCGTTCCCGGATGAATCCGAGAATCATCTCGGACACCGGGACGTCCGTATAGAAGTCGTAATAGAACGCGTTTCCGATCGAGTGGCCGATGACCAGGCGGGCGTTGCGATACATCTCGAGCACGGCGCGCGCGAGGACGAAGGAGATGCTTCGCCGGTAGCACTCCTGGCCTGCGCCCGATCGATAGTCGAGGAACTCGACCTTGCAGTCCATCGTCGGCGCGTAGTCGAGGCCGCGGATGTCGTTGTCGACTCTCGCGCAGAGAATCGGAAGATGCGGTTCCGTCTTGAGCGTATTGGCGATTTCCAGAAGGTGCGTGCCCTTCTCGATGACGTGGGTGGAGCCGTCCTTGAGTGTGATCGTGATCTGGTTTTCCTTCGGGTCTTTATCGGTGTCCATGGTATCTCCCTGTTGATGATATACGCATAGGTTCTTGCACGCGGAAACCCGGCCTGCGCATGGCGCAAAGCCGTTCTGAAAACTGGTTCAGAGGCCTATGCGCCGTCCGGTGGGCGGTAAAAAGATTCGAGGAGCGGTCCGGAATCGCGCGAGGAGGCAGAGGTTCATCTCTCAAAACGCCGTGCCCCGGCTGGGCCGGCTTCGTTCCTTTCCTTTTCGACACGGCGTGTTTCGCCGTTTTTCTCATATAACCGGGTGAATCTATCACTCGCCCTTGTCGTGCGTCAAGAGTGCTCATCCTGAATTTTCGCGGTGGCTTGCCAAAGCGGGGCGGGGCAGGTATCCTGTCGTTCCCGGCCGGACGGCCGGCAGATTCCACGGAGGCAGGATACGCCGTATGACGATGGCTCCTCAGCGACAGCTTACAGACGAACAGGTTGTGGAACTTCGGAAAGATAAGATCGAACTGAACCGGCACGCGCGCCGCATGACCGGCATGAAATCCGTCTGCAAGGGCAAGAGCGACGGAGTGCTCGAGTGCGAGACCCGCGAGGGCCGCTGTCCCGAGTTCGACACCTGTCACAAAAGCTGATTCGGACCAGCTGAAAAGCCGCCCCCGGGTTGTGCCCGAGGGGCGGCTGCCTGCCTTTGTCTACCGCGAGGGACGTCAGTGCTTCCGGCCCGCGTAGGCCCAGACTTCGACGCCGATCGCCGGAATTTCGATCGTCACGCCGTTTTCGAAGTCGCCGTGCGACACGGCCATCTCGCGGCGATCGAACGAGGTGCGTGAAAACACCTTGCCGTCTCCCACCAGTCGCACCCAGGAGCCGGCATGGAGTTTCATCGTGAACTTCGCCTTGTGGTGCTGGTCGGCGTTGAAGAGAACGATCAGGGCTTCCTTGGGTTTTTCCGGGTCGCGCCAGATCAGGCCGATGGAAAACGACGTGCTGCCGTACAGCTTCTCGACGGCACGGCACGAGGCGGCATCGGCTTCACGGAGCAGCCGGCCCTCGGGCGAACGCCGGAACTCGATCAGGCCGCGATAGAAATCGAAGATCCCGCGGTGCCGCTCGCGCAGACCGTAATCGACGGCATTCACGCCGTCGCCCGCGTTGTAGGAGTTGCCGTTCCCCTTCTTGCTGCGGAGCATTTCCTGGCCCTGGGCAAGCATGGGAATGCCCGGCGACAGCAGAACGGCGGCCGCACAGAATATATTGCGCTTTATATCATGTGCCGAAGGGTGCGAGCCGTCATGGTCCTTACGGTCCGTGAGGTGGTCCATCAGGGTGAAATTGTCGTGCGACTCGACGTAGTTGACGGATTCCCAGGGGGAGGCCGTCCACAGGTCGATCGAGCCGCGCAACACCTGGAACAGCGCGTCGCCGCTTCCCCTGCCGTGTGCCGCTTCCTTCACGCGGTTGCGGAAATCGTCGTTCCAGTTGGCCCACGCCGTGTTTTTCAGCTGGCCCTTGTTCGAGCCTCTGAAGCTCCAGGGCTCGGCGATCAGGATGACGTCGGGCTTGACGGAGGTGAGTCGCTTCTCGATCGCGACGAGGGTTTCATGGTCGAGAAGTTCGGCGAGGTCGAACCGGAACCCGTCGACGTGATACTCGCGCACCCAGTGTTCGAGGCTGTCGAGAATGATGCGGCGGGCCATGGGATTCTCGCTCTTGAAATCGTTTCCGCAGCCGCTGAAATTGAGAAGCGTCAGATTGCCGTCGTGGCGGTAGAAATATTTGCGGTCAGTCCCCATCAGCACCTGGGGGGCGCCCGTGTGGTTGTAGACCACGTCGAGTAGGACGGCGATGCCGTGCCGGTGGAGCATGTCGACGAGGGCCTTGAACTCGTGGACCTGCGATCCATGGGGAGTCCGGGCGTAACTTGTTTCGGGGGCGAAAAACAGGGAGGGCATGTATCCCCAATGGTAGCTTCCGGGGGGATCGTCGTCGAACTCGAACACCGGCAGGAACTCGACGGCATTCACCCCGAGCTTCTTCATGTGATCGATGCCCGAGCCGCGGCTGGGGGTTGCGGCCAGGCCGAGATACTTGCCCTGAAGTGCCTTTTCGACGTTCGCCGTCTCGTGGCTCGTCAGGTCGCGGATCGAGGCTTCCCAGATGATCAGGTCGGGCTTGGAGGGTGTTTTGAACTCCTGGTCGGTCCAGCCGCCGAACCCGTCGCCGGTCGTGCCGGGCTCGATGAGAATCGAGGGTCCGTTGTGGTGAACGGATGCATGGCAATACGGATCGGGCCAGAGCTTTTTTGCGTCGAATCCTTCGCCCTCACCCGCAGGCCCCTCGACATGAAAACCGTAAAAGCAGCCCCAGTGCGTGCCGGGAACGCGCATTTCCCAGACGCCATCGGCGTCCCTGGTGCCTTTCTGCGAGGCGATCTGCCTGTGCATGGCCGGGTCGCTCGCGAGCTGGAGCCTGACGCTCTTCGCGCGCGGCGCGAACAGCCTGAAAACCGTTGAATTCCCTTCGGCGACGGCGCCGAGAGGTTTTTGAGAAATGAAGGATTTCGTGAACACCCCGTCGGGAAGGACTGGCCTGGTCACGGTCTTTTCGCCGAGTCCCCTGACTTCGAGGTGCATGTTGGAGGTGATGTCCAGGTCGCGGCAGTGCAGATCGAGGATTTCACCTTCGCCGTGACGGGCCGGGTGGCGGTCTATGCTGAGGAGCGTTCCATGTGGTTTGATATGGAATGTCAGCTGTTCGAGGAATTTCGGGAGTTTCGTGAGGTAGTTGAACCTGACGCGGATCATCGTCTGACTCTCGAGAATGACTGAGAGGATGCCGCCGGTGGGATCAACCAGGTGCCCGCTCTCATCGAGAAAGAAAGACCGGTTCGGACCGGCCTCCCACTCACCGTCGATCACGAACTTGAACTGATGAGAGCCGGCCGCGACGCCTTTCAGCGGGAACGTCCAGACGTAGTCGCCCGCGAGCGTCATCTTCCCGATCGACGGATCGAACGCGCCGCGTGACGAGCCGCACCAGTCGTTGAAATCTCCCGCGACGGAAACGGAGGTTGCTTTTTCTGAATGAAATTCGAGGTGAGCGGTGCTTTCCATGTCGTGACTCTTCCGTTCGATGTATGCGGTGCATGAACCCGGTCACCCGGAGTGCCCCCGCAGAACATACACGCAATCGCCGATCTGGTCAAGAGCCGATGGCAAAAGGCCGTGCAGAAAATACCGATGTCAGCCGAGGATTTCCTGTGCTCTCCAGACTTCGCCCCTCTCGAGACGCGCCCCGATCACCGACTCTTTTCGCCGGGCAGCCGCACGCCTTCCGCCGCACGCCAGAGATACCAGCTCGCAACGCTTCGCCAGGGTTTCCAGCGCTCACCGGCCGCGGCGAACTCGCGTGGCGAGGGAAGTCTGCCGGAGTTGTACAGCACGGCGTAACCCTTTCGGAGCCCGTAATCGCCCGACGAAAGGACGTCGGGTCTTCCGAGGCCGAAGATCAGAAGCATCTCTACGGTCCAGCGGCCGATGCCACGCACCCGTGTCAGGCGCTCGATGATCGCCTCGTCGTCGAGTGTTCGAATCTCGGCGACGGTCGGCAGTTCACCTGCGGCGGCCTTTTCGGCGAGGTCGCGGATGGCCGCGATCTTCGGCCCCGAAAGGCCGGCGCTGCGCAGTTCCTCGTCGGATGCCCGGAGAATGTCGAGGGGTTCGATGACCTTCTTCGGCCTGAACAGGTCCGTCACTCTGCCGAAGATGGTGGCTGCCGCCTTGCCCGTGAGTTGTTGGTAGACGATCGCCTCTAGAAGCGTCTCGAAGAGGCTCGTCATGCCGTCAACGGCGAGTCCGCATGGCCCGGTGCGTTCGATCAGCGCTTTCATGACCGGATCGCGGGATTTCAGAAAGCGGACCGCCATCGCCGTGCCGACAGGATGTTTCCTGTCGGTGAACGCCTTGTTGGGGTTCTTCGTGTTCCCGCCGGATAAAGCTGGCGTCTTTGGAACCTGCGTCCCCTCGAGGTCGAGAATCCGCCGTTTCGTGACGACTCCACCCGGTGCTGAAAATCCGTGGAGATGGCCGTCGGCGCCGATGACCCGGTGGCACGGGATGAGAAGCGGGACTGGGTTGAGTCCGACGATTCGGCCCACCGCCCGGGCTGCGCGGGGCTTTCCCGTTCGCGAAGCCAGTTCTCCGTAGCTGACGGTCGTCCCGACGGGCACGGAGCGGAGTGTATTATAAACATATATATTATATTCAGGAATGTCTTCGAGATCGAGCTTCGGAAAGGGGAACGGCGTTTTGTTGCCAGAGAGAAGTCCGGTGACGAACGCGATGGCCTTCTTCGCGTCCTTCGATGGCGCGCGCTCCATCGATACGGGAACCCGCTTCCTGAGCCCCGCCAGGGTTTTCTCGTCCGTCTCGTCGGGCAATTGAAGCGCCTGAACGCCCCGATTGCTCCAGGCAACGGCACATCTGCCGATCGGCGTTTCGAAGAATGCGTGACCGCTGGTCATTTCGGTTCGCCTTTCGTCGGTGGTGCCGGCTTGTTCCCGGCCGCGGAGGACGTGCATGCGCGGCAGCAGCGTTTGTTCTGGCCGGCGAGGCAGATGGCGCAACGCTCGTCCGAGCAGAACTGGCAGGAAAAGCAGTCCGGGCAAGGGTGCTTTTTCGGGGCGTTCGGATCGCTGACGGGGCGGAAGATGTTGAGCTTCCGGTAAATGTCGTCTGGCGGAGGTGCCGGGGGCTTCTGGTCGTTCATCGAACACCTTTCGTGCGGTCTTCACGGCTGGGAGGGGAGAATGGCGACTTGTCCGGTCACCGGGAAAAGTGTACCATGAAATCGATATGGGTGCATCGGTGTGAATGCCCCCCCTGTGAGAGGTTCCTGACCAGCTGATGGAAAAGACCGGATGAGGATCGCTCCGAAACTGTCGCTGATGTTCGTCCTGGCAGCGTTGTTGCCTTTGCTGACGATCGGGTATGCCGGCATGTATCTCATCGATCGGCTTGGCGAACGGGCCGTTGCAGCGAGCAGAAACAATGCGATCGAGTCCGAACGGACGCGGCTTGCACAGCTCGTTCAGGACAAAGCGCGGATCGTGAAGGATTTCCTCACC
>MWAR01000572.1 GCA_002068715.1 bacterium ADurb.Bin374 | reverse complement strand
GGGGCGAGTCGCGGACGATGCGCGGGGGGAGGGGGGAGAAGACGCGGGACAGGTCGATGTCGAGGCCGGGGAACAGATCGGTTGCGAGGTGATCCTCGGAGCTGAAATACGCGATCTGGCCGAAGGTGCCGTCGGCCTGGCGCTTCTGGACCGTGATGATGCGGTTCGCCGGGTCGACGAGCCAGTATTCCTTCACGCCGGCCCGTTCGTAGCGGCGGCGTTTCACGATCGCGTCATAGGAGGCGGTCGAGGGGGAGAGAATTTCGATGACCAGATCGGGGGCGCCCCGGCAGCCCCGGTCGTCGAGTTTTTCCGAACTGCAGACCACGGAGATGTCGGGCTGAACGACCGTTTTGATCTTTTCATCGGCTTCGTCTTTTTCAGGAATCCTGACGTCGAAGGGGCTGACATTGACTTCGCAGGGCTTTCCCTCGAAGAATTCGTCGAGAAAACGGGCCAGGCGCAGAAGAATGCGCTGATGGACGCGCAACGGTGCTGGCGTCATGTCGTAGGGGACGCCGTCGATGATCTCCCAGCGCTCGTCGTCTGGCCAGGTCAGGTAGTCGGCGTAGGTGAATTCGGCATGGGGCTGCGTTGCCGGATGTGCCATCTTTCTCTCCTGTATGAATCGAAATCCGTTCTCAGTATAGATTGAATTCGATGATTTCGAAAGAGGAGCGACACGGAGTCCATGCGACGCCGGTAATTCGGGGGATGTGAGCCCGTGCTCGTCGGGCAGAACGTGGTTCCTGATTCGTTTTTGAAGACCGGGGGAGCTGGTCAGCGGTTGCAAACGGCCTGGAGCCAGGTGGGGGTTTTCCGGTTGGTGACATACTCGCCGCGGGCCGGGCCGGCGGCGATATTTCCGTCGAAAAAGGCCTGGCGGATCTCGGCCTGGGATAGTCCCAATGTGCGCAGTTCGGCCGATTTCATCAGAATCCCGGGTTTGATGCCGGCTAAAAAGGCGAACTTCGGTGTTGATGTCGGTTTTTGGCTGATTTTCTGAGGCCGTTTCGCGTGTTCTGCCGATGTCGTGGCATTTCGGCGTGGTTTTACGACTGGTCGGGAAGTGGCGGCCTGCTTGGCGGTGATCAGCTTCTTCCCTTGCCGCGCGGGCTTTTGCGCCAGAGTGACAACAGCCGGTTTCGGCTTCGGTTTCGCATCCTTCGGCTTCGTGTTTTTCGGCTTGGCATCGAGAGACGGGGTTTTGGCGGGCGCAACCGCGCGCTTTGCGGATTTCGGCTCGGGGCGGTTCTCGGGCTTCGGCCGGGCGTCATCGGCGACGGCGGCCGTGTCGAGCGAGGTGAGCGAACCGGCGACGGCTGCGACGAGGGCGTTGGGGTCGACCCCACGCAGGGTGAAGAACAGGGTCGGGTCTTCGTCGAATCTGACGCCGATTCCCATCAGCACGGCCGCGACATGCTTGCACACGTTCGCGTAGTCGGGGCAGGTGCAGTCGAACGAGATCTCGCGCTTTTCGGGAAACAGGCCGTCGCCGGAGCGGATCAGTCGCCGCATGATGGTATCGCCGAACCGGCCGGCCATCAGATCGACCAGGGAGGTGATGTTCGCCGAACAGTCTGAGACAAGGGAATTCCAGATCTTCGGCGGAAGAGGATCTATAGATATCGTTATTGTATAAAGATGCGTTCCCTGGACCAGCGCCGTGACGCAGCCCTTCTCGATCTGGAGGTCGATGACGGCGCCGTTGCGCAGATACGAGCGGCCGCGCGGCAGGCGGTTCTCGAAATCGCCGAACCGGAAGAGATTGTCGCACCAGGCGTTCCCCCACCAACTGGCGCACAGGGTGCGGCCGGCATGGAGCAGGCGCACCGGGGCGAGATGCTTTCCCTGCTTCTCGAGCTTTTTCCGCTCCTTTTCGGCCTTCGCCTGGCGCTGTGCGACGGGAACATACGGCGCGAATCCGTAGTAATGACGATAGCTTGCCACGACTGCAACTCCCCGATACATTCAGATTGCCCATCATACCACGATTCGACGAAGCCTTTCAGTTCACCTGCTCCGAGGCTGCGTTGTGAATGTCGAGCCGGACGAGCGACAGCAGCTCCTCGTTCGAAAGTTCGGTCAGTGCCGGCCCGGCGTCGCCGTCGAGCAGACCCTGCGCGAGCGACTTCTTGCGCTCGATCAGGGCGGCGATGCGCTCCTCGAGGGTGCCGCGGCAGACGAAGGGGTGGACCATGACGGGCTTCTGCTGGCCGATGCGGAAGGCCCGATCGGTGGCCTGCGCCTCGACCGCCGGGTTCCACCAGCGATCGACATGGATCACGTGCGACGCCGCGGTCAGGTTCAGGCCGACCCCGCCCACTTTCAGCGACAGCACGAGGAACCCGATGCCCGGGTCGTCCTGGAATCTGCGGACGATCTCGCCACGATCGCGAATCTTCGTCTCCCCGTGGAGCACGAGGCCCGGGGAACCGAAAATCCCCGAAAGGAAGGCGGCCAAGGGGTCGGTGAACTCCCGGAACTGGGTGAAGATCAGCGCTTTTTCGCCGCGCGACGCGATCTCCTCGCAGATCTCGGCGAGCCGCTGGAACTTGCCGCTGTGCGCCGGGTCATACCCGCCGTCGCCGAGCCAGTGCGACGGATGGTTGCAGATCTGCTTGAACCGGGTCAGAAAGGCGAGGATCACGCCGCGCCGCTCCATGGGGTCGAGGGTCTCGATCTTGTGTGCGAGCTCGTTCACGCTCTCGCGATACAAAACGACCTGTTCTTTAGATAGCGAACAGTATGTAACGATCTCCGTCTTTTTCGGCAGGTCGGGGGCCACGCCGGGGTCGGTCTTCAGGCGCCGCAGGATGTAGGGGCGCACCAGACGGCGCAATGGCCCGAACTCCGTGCCCGACGCAGTGCCGAGGGCCTTGATGAACTTCTCGAACTCCTTGGGGGAGCCGAGCAGGCCGCGATTCAGGAAGTCGAAGATCGACCAGAGGTCGGAGAGCCGGTTCTCGACGGGGGTTCCGGTCAAAACGATGCGGCCGTCGGCGATCAGCTCCTTCACGGCTTTGGCCTGGCGCGTCGCGGGGTTCTTGATCGCCTGGGCTTCGTCGAGGATCACGAGGCCCCAGGAGATGGCCCGGAGGGACGGCTGGCGAACCAGCGTCCCGTAGGTCGTCACCACGAGATCCGTGTGAGTGAGATCGGCCGCCATGAGCGCCGACAGGCGTTTCGTCGTCATGGCGGACGGATGCGCGACG
>MWAR01000571.1 GCA_002068715.1 bacterium ADurb.Bin374 | reverse complement strand
GTTCCGGCGCTTCGCCGGCTGCTGAATCTCCTTCTGATCAGGCATCTCGGCGAGATCAAGACGGCCGGACCGCGTGCGGTCACGATCCTGCCGCGCCTGCTGTTCAGGCTCGTCACCACGATGTATCTGATGGTGCTCGAACTGTTCAGGGGCGTCCGGTTCAACCTGCTGTCCCTCGACAACGTCATGCACACCCAGGTGATCGTCGACCTGCTGATGATCACCCTGTTCGTCCGCTACACCGGCTCCCCCGAAAGCCCGCTGATGATCCTGGCCGTGATACCGATCATCGTTGCCGGCGCGGTGATGGGCTTCTACAAGGGTGCGGTCTATGCCGGTCTGACCGGCAGCGCCTATTTCGTGCTGTGTCTGCTCGTCCACTTCAAGGTTCTGATGCATATCAAGTTCTATGGTCCCGAGTTTGGCGACCTGAGCATGTCGCTCGGCTGGGCGGTCGCAAGCTACGCCGTCATGGTCGTCGCGTTTCTCGGCACTACGTATCTCGCGCACAACCTGACCGCCATCTTCAAGGAGCGCATCTACTTTCTCCAGCGGCTTCTCGACCAGAGCCGCCTCGACGGGATCGCCGAAAACAATATCGCTGAAAATATATCTACGGCCTGGTTCATTCTCAACTCCGAGGGGAGCGTCGTGAAATACCGTCGGGGGGCTTCCGGCCTGTTCGCGAACGATTTGACCGGCCGGAACATCCTGGACGCGATTCCCGCGTTCCGGCAGTACGGCATGGGATACGTCATGCAGTCGGTCCTGACCGGCGGCCGCGTGAAGGAAATCGAACGAATCCGCATCCAGTCGGGTGAGGGAAACATCCACACCGTTTCGTGCCGCCTCGTGCCGATGGCGGGAAACGAGCACCAGCCCATGATCCTGCTGATCGCCGATGATCTGACCGAACCGATCTTCCTCAAGGCGCGCGTCGACGAATTGAAGCAGGCCCTGGACACAACCCGCCTCGACCTCGAAAAATCGGTCCTGGACGGCAAGGAGATCAACCAGCAGCTGATGAAGAGCCTGAAACAGGCCAACGAGCGCTCGCAGGAAATCGACGATCTCACCGACAGACTCCGGCTCCTCGAGAACAAACGGTCGGAACAGGACAATCACATCTCGGCCCTGAAAGCCGAATTGGCCTGCGTCAAATCATCGAATGACGCTCTCACGGTCGACCTCACCTACAAGCAGATGATCCTGGAAGAGGTCACCGAGCTGCTGAAGAACTGCAACCAGCTCGACACGCTCGTCTCGATGATCGAGCGCCGGACCAAGGCACTGTTCAAACTCGACGACGCCTGCCTGCACATCTTCCTGTCGTCGAACGCGCCGAACCGCCTCAACGAGATCCTCGACACCCGGAAAGCCTCACCCAGCCTGCTCGACGTGCCGCGCAAGAACCCGAAAATCCTCGAGCCGGTCATCATCGACGGCCAGCCGGTCATCATCAAGGCGGAAATCCATCCGGAAAAATCCGCGACGCTCGAGATCTCGAACGGCCCGGTCCAGCGCATGGTCGCCTACATCCCGGTGCGGCACGAGTCGGAACTGCTCGGCATGATGATGTTCGACCGGTTCGGCGCCGAGGAAAACCCCGAAAAGATGATCTCGCTTCTGACCTACTACCTGTCTCAGACGGCAATCGCCCTCAAGCACGCCATCACCACCCAGGCCGAGGCCGTCCAGCGCCAGGGGCTGAAAGCGACGATCGTGACCCTCGACGCACAGATCACCGGCCTGATGGACCTCATGCGTCTGTCGCCCGGCAAGGGCGAACTCCCGTTCCAGAGTTTCAGCAAATCCCTCGGCAAGCTCACGAACGCATCCGACGTCTCGATGTTCCGCGTCCATACCGACGGCATGATCCAGCCGCTGGCCCGCCTGGACACCAGCCGCAAGTATGAAATGCGCTCGGTCGAGGAACGGGTTTTCAGGGCCCTCCAGACCAATCCCGCCCACAAGGCCTCCGTGAAGGACCAGATCGACTCGTCGATTCTGATCGCTTTTCCGATGACTCAGGGCGCCCGCATGCTCGGCGTGATGTTCATCCAGCTTCCCGACGCGGCTGCCGCCACGATGCCGCTGATCGACCTCGCCGCGAAGCTCGCGACGGACCATCTCGCCCTCATGACCCTGAACGAGGAAAAGGAACTCTGGGAAAACTTCTACCGCGAAAATCTCGTGGCATAGCCCCGATCGAAGCCCTGCGCACGAAGCCCCCGAGCGGCAAGCCGTCCGGGGGCTTCGTTTTGGTCGGGATTTGTATCGATTCCCGCATAGTGAAAGCCATCGTGTCACACCCGTTCGCGCCGTATCCGGCGAAGGACGAGAGGCTCCCGCCCCCTGCTTCAGACTCGGGACAGACGTCGGCAAGTCCAGGACGAACGGGCGGGTTTCATCTTGCAGGACCCATCAGATTTTATAGTATTCTCTATACCAATCGATGAACCGGCCGATTCCGACCTCGAGCGGCGTCGCCGGAGCGAAGCCGACGTCCCGCTGGAGATCGGCGACGTCGGCATACGTCGCGGGCACGTCGCCGGGCTGGATGGGCATCAGCTTCTTCTCGGCGGTGCGGCCGAGTTTTTTCTCGATGATGCCGATGAATTCGAGCAGTTCGACGGGTCGGTGGTTCCCGATGTTGTAGACGCGGTATGGAGCGAGGCTGGTTCCCGGATCGGGCTGTTCGCCCGACCAGGAGGGGTCCGGTTCCGGGATGCGGTCTGAGACGCGAACCACGCCCTCGACGATGTCGTCGATGTAGGTGAAGTCGCGCCGCATCTTCCCGTGGTTGAACACTTCGATCGGCTGGCCGGCCAGGATCTTCTTCGTGAAGCCGAACAGAGCCATGTCGGGCCGGCCCCAGGGGCCGTAGACGGTGAAGAACCGCAGGCCGGTCGTCGGAAGCCGGAACAGATGCGAATAGGTATGGGCCATCAGCTCGTTGGCCTTCTTCGTCGCGGCATACAGGGAGACGGGGTGGTCGACGTTGTGGTGGACCGAGAACGGCATGCGCGTGTTGGCGCCGTAGACCGAGCTCGACGAGGCGTAGGCGAGGTGCGGGACCTTCGCATGCCGACAGGCTTCGAGGATGTTCACGAAGCCGACCAGGTTCGCCTCGACGTAGGCTTCGGGGTGTTCGAGGCTGTACCGGACACCGGCCTGGGCCGCGAGGTGGATGACCCGGTCGAAGCGGCATTCCGCAAACAAGCGGTCGACAGCGGCCTTGTCGGCCAGGTCGGCCCGGACGAAGCGGAAGCCTGGTTTTCCGGTCAGTCTGGCAAGGCGGGCTTCTTTCAGGGAGACCTCGTAGTAGTCGTTGACGTTGTCGAAGCCGACGACGGTGTCGCCACGGGCAAGCAGTTTTTCGCCGACGTGGTATCCGATGAATCCGGCGGCTCCGGTGACGAGAACATTCATGTTGCCACTCCCTGCGTCTGGTGATGATGCAGGGATGATACAGGGGCGACGGAAAAAAGCCAACTCCCGAAAATGTGTTATAATCGCGACGCTCGCATCACATGCCTGCGCGCGGCGGAGCGCCCGAACTAGAGCGCCCTGTTTCGCGTGACGGGCCTGAGGAGAAAAAAGAGATGAAGACTGGTTCCAAGGAAAGGGCCTTCCTGTCGGGAAACGCCGCGATCGCTCGCGGCGCATGGGAGGCGGGTGTGCGGTTCGCCGCGGCCTATCCCGGCACGCCGTCCACCGAGATTCTCGAGTTCTGCGGCGGCTACGACGAGATCGACGCCCAGTGGTCTGTCAACGAAAAGACGGCCATGGAAACGGCGATCGGGGCCGCGTACGGCGGGGCCCGCACGATCTGCGCCCAGAAGCACGTCGGCCTGAACGTCGCCGCCGACCCGCTGTTCACGGTCGCCTACACCGGCATCAACGCTGGCCTGGTCATCGTCACGGCCGACGACCCAGGCATGCACAGTTCGCAGAACGAGCAGGACAACCGGCATTACGCACGCGCGGCCAAGCTCCCCCTGTTCGAGCCGAGTACGAGCCAGGAAGCGCATGACATGACGGTCGCCGCGTATGCGCTTTCCGAAGAGCACGATACGCCGGTGATGCTGCGCACCACCACCCGCATCTCGCATTCCGAGGGCGTCGTCGAGCTCGGCGCGAGAAGCGAGGCGCCGGCCCGCGAGTTCGTTCGCGACATGGCCAAATACTGCGTCCTGCCGCACAATGCCCGCCGCCTTCACGTGAAGGTGGAGGAGCGGATGACGAAACTGGCCGCGTGGGGCGCGAGCTGCCCCTGGAACCGTATCGAACCGGGTGACCCGGCGATCGGCATCATCACCTCGGGCATCAGCTACACCCATGCCCGCGAGGTGTTCCCGAACGCCTCGTATCTGAAACTCGGTTTCACGAACCCGTTCCCGGCCGAACTCGTCCGGAAGTTCGCGACGACGGTTAAAAAAGTTATCGTTATAGAAGAGAACGAACCGATCATCGAGGAGCAGGTCCGCGCGCTCGGCATCGCCTGCATCGGCAAGGACCGCATCCCGATCTGCGGCGAGCTGAATCCCGACATTCTCCAAGAGTCGCTTTCCGAGTTCGTCGCGGCGAAACCACCGGCCCGCGTGAAACAGCCCGGCGTCGCGATTCCCCAGCGGCCGCCGGTCCTGTGCCCGGGCTGTCCGCACCGCGGTGTGTTCTTCACGCTCCGGAAGCTGAACTGCACGGTCACCGGCGACATCGGTTGCTACAGCCTCGGCGCCTTTCCGCCGCACAACGCGATTCACACGATCGTCTGCATGGGCGCTTCAGTCACGAACGCGCTCGGCATCGAGAAAGCCATGAAGGACAAAATTCACGGCAAGCTGGTCGCCGTGCTCGGCGAGTCGACCTTCATGCACTCCGGCATCACCGGCCTGATCGACACGGTGTACAACCAGGGCCGTCACCTCACGATGGTGCTGGATAACTCGATCACGGCAATGACCGGCCACCAGCCCAACCCGGCCAGCGGCATGACCCTCAAGGGCAAGCCGACGAAAGCGCTCGACCTGAAAAAGATGTGCGAGGCGACGGGCGTCTCCTCCGTCGTCGACGTCGACCCGTTCGATCTGAAGACGCTCGAGGAGCAGATCAAGGCGGCGCTCGCGAAGGACGAGCCGACGGTCATCATCACCCGCCGCCCCTGCATACTGCTCAAGGGATACAAGCCCGAGCGGCATATAGTATCGATCGACCGCGCAAAGTGCGTCAAATGCGGCCAGTGCTGGAAACTCGGCTGTCCGGCCATCGAACGCGATCCCTCCGACGGCAAGACCCTCATCAACGCGACGCTGTGCGTGCACTGCGGCCTGTGCGCCAAGACCTGCCGGCCCGGTGCGATCACCCAGGCGAAAGGAGCCTGACGATGACGATCACGAACATTCTGCTCTGCGGCGTCGGCGGCCAGGGAACGTTGCTCGCCAGCAATCTGCTGGCTGAATGCGCCATGGAAGCCGGCTTCGATGTGAAGAAATCCGAGGTTCACGGGATGGCCCAGCGCGGCGGAAGCGTCGTCAGCCATGTGCGGTTCGGGCCGGCGATCGCCTCGCCCCTGATCCGGCGCGGCGAGGCAGACATCCTGCTCGCGTTCGAGCAGCTCGAAGCCCTGCGGTGGGGCGAGTTTCTCAAGCCCGGCGGCATCGTGCTTATGAACACCCAGAAAATCCTACCGATGTCGGTTTCGGCAGGCGACGGCGTGTATCCGTCCGGTATCGCCGAAAGCATCAAGGCTTTTCCCGCCGACGTTTCGGCCGTCGATGCTCTCGGCGCCGCCCAGTCGCTCGGGAATCCGAAATGCCTGAACGTCGTCCTGCTCGGCGTCCTCGCGAAGCGCCTCCCGATGATCGGCCGGGAAGTCTGGCAAAATGGGCTGAAGAAGCGCATTCCCGCCAAACTTCTCGACCTGAATGTCAAGGCATTCGAAGCCGGATGGAGTCTCGCGGCATGAACCTCACCCGCGGCCGGTCCGGAACACGTTTTATGCTTTATAATATTATATTCGCGCTTCTCGTGTTTCTGACCGGCCCCGGACCGCGGGCGGCGACGGCCGCCGAGGACAGGATAGTCTGCACGGTGTATCCGGTGTATCTGATCGCGAAGGGACTGGCGTCGGGAACGGAGCTTCGGGTAAGCCTGCTGCTGCCGGCCAACCTCGGATGTCCGCATCATTACTCCCTGACCCCGACCGACATGGCCGGGCTCGAGCAGGCAAAGCTGATTCTCGCCAACGGCCTGGGGTTCGAACCGTTTCTCGACCGTCTCGCTGAATCCGGCTTCGCCGCGCGCATACGGCAGATCGCCCCGGCCTCCTGCACGATCTCGTCAGGCGAGGGCAGCCAGCCCAACCCCCACGTATTCACGACGCCGGCAGGCCTTTCGGCGATGATCGACGCTGCCGCCGACGCTCTCGACGACGTCGTTTCGTCCGATTCGGCGGTTCTCCTGCGCAAAAACGCGGCTGAACTTCGCTCCCGTCTGGACGCCGTCGGAAAAGACTGGGCCGGGGCAGCCGAGAAGCTCGAAGGGACACCCGTGGTCGTGACGCACGAATCCCTTGATTATATTTCATCAGCTATGAAACTTACCATCGTCGCCCGGCTCGAGATCGACGACGAGCATCAGCACTCGGCGCATTCGCGGCTCGGGATCGAGCAGGCGATCCGCGATCGACGTCCCGTGGCGTTCCTCACCGACGCCCTCGACCAATCCGAGGAGATCGCCGCCCTCGGCCGCGAGCACGGCATTCCCGTCATCGCCCTCCCGACGCTCACGACAGGCAACGACGACGACTCGGCAAACACACTCGAATCGTCGATGCAAGCCGTCCCCGCCTCGCTCGTCCCCTTCGCCGCCGGTGCCGCTTCCACCGCAGCCCCGCTCCGATGATCCCATCTCCAGCCATCGTTCTGACCGGGGTCTCGGTGGCCGCCGGCCAGAACGTCATTCTCGAGCATATCGATGCGCAGATCATGCGCGGCTGCATCACCGCCCTGATCGGGCCGAACGGCGCGGGCAAGACGACCCTGCTCCAGGCGATCCTCGGCCTGCGACCGTATTCCGGACGGATCGAGTTCGTCACTCCCGAAGGGAAGCCGCACAAGCCCCGCATCGGGTATGTTCCGCAAAGCCTGGAAATAGACCGTCAGGCGTCGGTCACGGTTCTCGAGTTCTTCGCCTTCGAGTTCCAGCGCCGCCCCGTCTGGGTCGGCATCACCGCGAAAGCCCGCGAAAACGCGGTGTCGGCGCTCGAGCGGCTCGAAGCCGGCCATCTTCTCGACCGACCGCTCGGCCGGCTGTCCGGCGGCGAGATGCAGCGCGTTCTGCTGGCGATGGCCCTCCACCGCGACCCGGAAATCCTGTTTCTCGACGAACCGGTTTCAGGCGTCGATATCGCCGGCGGACACCTGTTCTGCGACGTGCTCGAGTCCCTCAGTTCGCGCCAGAACCGCACGATCGTGATGGTCAGCCATGATCTCTCCGTCGTCTCCCAGCATGCGTCGCATGTGCTCTGCCTGAACCGCACGATCGCCTGCCAGGGCGAGGCCCCCGAGGTACTCACCTCGGAAAACCTGCTCCAGATCTATGGTCTCCATTCCGGACTGTATGAGCATTCTCCGGCCCGCCACCAGACCTGCACGCATCACCACGACCACGCGCACCACGAGGCCGGTCATGATTGAATCGCTCCTCTCCCCCATCTACAGGATCATCGCCCTCCTCCCGTTCGAGTCGCTTCAGGCAGGCTTCATGCAACGCGCCGTCCTGGAAATCCTTCTGTTAACTCCGCTCTGCGCCCTCTGCGGCAGTCTCGTCGTCCAATACCGCATGGCGTTTTTCTCGGACGCCGTCGCGCACTCGGCCTTCACCGGCGTCGCGCTCGGCCTCGTTCTCGGTATCGATCCCTGGCTGGCCGTCATCGTGTTCGGCCTCGGCACCGGCATGGCGGCCATCCAACTGCGCCGCAGGGGCGAGATGGCGATGGATACGACGCTCGGCGTCCTGTTTTCGACCGCCGTCGCTCTGGGCCTGGCCATCATCAGCACCCGAAAGGGCCTCGCCAAAACGCTTCCCGGCTTTCTCTACGGCGACATCCTCGCGATCGGCGACCGCGACGTTTTCCTGACGGCCGTTCTTCTCGTCGGAACCATCGCTTTTCTGCTTCGTTTCTACAATCAACTGGTGTACACAAGTCTGCACGAGCATCTCGCGCGCATCAGCGGCATCAGGACATCCTGGCTGGAAACGGCCTTCGCGGCCCTTCTCGCTCTCGTCGTCGCCTTCTCGATCCGCGCAGTCGGCATCCTGCTTGTCACCGCCCTCCTGGTCATTCCGTCCGCCACCGCCCGGAATATCGCCGGGAGTCTGCGTCGTCAGGTCTGGTTCGCCATCCTGATCGCCATCGCTTCCGGCCTGACGGGGCTGGCGGCCTCCCTCACCTGGGACATGGCCACCGGCGCCGCGATGATTTTGTGCGCCTCGGGATGCTTCTTGGTTTCACTTTTCACCCGACCAGCCATCGGAAAATAGATCACGGCCAAACCTGGCGTATCGTGATGCGCCAGGAATTTGTTGGGGCAATCTTTCGCCGGGGTACGCGGTACCGCACGGAATGCGGTTTCCCGTGGAACGTTTCCGATGAGATCAGCCCTTGAGGCGCTCCAACAGGTCGCGCAGGTTGCGCTCGCCGGGAGCGCCGGGCGGAGTGGCCGCCAGCGCCTTCTTCAGCACCTCGCGGGCCTGGTCCTTGCGCCCCTGACGGGCGAGGATGAGGGCCCAGTTGTAGTGGAGGCCGGGATCGTGCGCATCCGCATTCGACGCCTCCTCGTAGACGGCAAGCGCCTTCTCGTACTGGCCGGTCTTCTGGTAGGCGAAACCCAGATTCGCGAGAATTTTCGGGACCGCGGGCTGACGCTTGCGGCCTTCCTCGAAATGTTTGATCGCTTCCTCCCACTGCTGTTCCTTCAGGAGAAGATTCGCGAGGTTGAAATGCAGCGTAGACAGGTCCGGCTGGATCTTGAGGGCCTGCCGGAAATAATGGACCGCTTCCTGCACCCTGTTGCACCGGTGACAACAGAGGCCGAGGTTTGCATATCCCTGAATATGGAACGGATCGATTTCGACCGTCTTCCGGTAGAACGGAATCGCCTGGTCGAATTTTCCCTGCTGTTGATGCAGGTTTCCGGCAAAGAAATTGGCCATGAGATCGTGCGGGTAGACGGCGAGATAGGCCTGCACATGCTCCGTCGCCTCGTCGATCCTGCCGGCTTTGTATGCGGTCATGAACCGCTCCCGCATGACCTCCTTGCCGGCACCGTCCTTCGCGGCGGGAGGCGACGCGACGGGCTGGCGGACCTGAGATACGGCATCCGGAACGGCGGTTTTCTCCGGCCGCAACGTCGGAGCGTCAGGTAGCCGGACACCGGCAAGCGCCTGCTTCAGGGGGGTCGAGAGGGGAATCCTGTCGATGTCCCTGAGCGCCCGGCCGATTTCCCCCACGGCATACGCGGCGGAAATCTTCACGGTGTTTTCGGGATCACCCAGCATCCGCTCGAGCTGGAACAGGACTCCGACCTCGCCGATGCGGAACAGCGCCTTAGCTGCGTTTGCCCGCGTCCGGTTGTCCGGATCCTGCAACAGAGATTTCAGCATCAGGGCGCCCCCCTCGCCCAGGATCGCCTCGAGAGCCTCGACGGCATTCGCACGCACGCGCGAGTCCCTGTCCTTCAGGGCCTTTTCGAGCACGGGAACCGCCGACGCCTCGCCGATCTCTCCGAGTGCCGAGATGGCGGCAGACCGGATCTTGAAATTCCGCTCCGATGTGAAGAGTTTCGAGAGCATCGGCACCGCGGGCGCTGAACGAAGGCGCCCCAGGGCGGCGACGGCATGCAGGCGGACGAAGGATGCCGCATCGCCGAGCAGTTTCAGCAGCAGTTCGAGATCGCTCTCTTC
>MWAR01000570.1 GCA_002068715.1 bacterium ADurb.Bin374 | reverse complement strand
CGCCCCATGGCGCTGGACGACCTGGGCCTCATTCCGACCCTGGAACAGTTTCTGGCCGGTTTCAAGAGCAGGTCGGGCATCAACGTCTTCATCGATATCGAGGGGGAGAGAGCCACGCTTGCACCGGATACCGAACTGGCGATCTTCCGCGTCATCCAGGAGGCGGTCAACAACGCGCATCGCCACGCTTCGGCCAGCTCGATCCATGCCTTTCTGAGCTTCGATCCGGCGCTCAGCAGGCTGAGCGGTGTCGTCAAGGACGACGGAAAAGGGTTCGATGCCAAGGCGATCCGCAAAAATTACGCATCGCTCAAGAAGCTTGGCCTCCTGAGCATGGAAGAGCGCATCCTGCTTGCCGGCGGTGACTTCGATATCGTTTCGAACCCGGGCGAGGGAACGGTCGTTTCCTTCTGGGTTCCCCTGTGAATCCGGCTTCCCGTCGATGAATTGGTTCCCGCCGCGGCGGCTTCAGAGCGCCCTCATTTTCTACGTAGCGGGAATCATTCTGTTCACCAACTGCTTTTTCGCGATCACGACCATCTCTCGGGAAAATCTGACATACCTCGGCGACACCACGGGAAACGCTCTGTTTCTCGGAAAAATCCTGCAGGAACCGGCGTTTCGCTTCCTTGCCGATGGCGATGCCTCCCGCCTGGAGACCATCGTGGCCGCCCGCCAGGAGAGCACGCGAGGCATCCTCGTCACGATCTTCGATCAGAACTGGTGGCGAAAATGGGGCGACAAGGAGCGGATTTCCGATCGGGGTTTCCCGCAGATCAAAAGCCTCCGTGACGGCCTGATCCAGGAAGGCGTCGCCGGCGTGACGGCGAGGGAAATATATCTTCCGGTATCTTCCGGCGGTGCCGTCATCGGGGCCATCGGCCTCGGCGTGCCGGACTTCGGTGCGAGAGACACCGGGGAAGCTGCGTTTCAGGTGTTCCTGACGCTCGGGGTGAATGTCTGCCTCGGCCTGATCCTCGCCGTGTTCATCGCGCAGATCGTATTGCGGCCGATATACCAGGTGATCGAGGGCCTCCATGCGATCAGGGAGGGCGATTTCGGCCAGCGGCTCCACGTCATCGGCGGCAACGAACTGACGATGGTTGGCGAGACGTTCAATATGATGGCCTCCTCCCTCCAGGAGAAAATCCGCGAAAATCTCGAGCGGACGCGCGCCCTCGACGAGAAGGTGCAGGAGTTGTGGGAAATCTACTCCCTCGCGAAGGACATGGGGTTTTCCCTTGATCTGAATGACGTGCTCAAGGGATTTCTGGAGCGGGCCGTCACATTGTCGTTTTCGTCGTACGGTCAGCTGCTGCTGAGACGGGGCCCGGCGGGGCACCTGGAAATGCAGGTCGAAACCCCGTCGTTTCCCCGCATCAGCCGCGAAGAATACGAGAACTGTCTGAAAACGAGCATCGAGAAGAGCGAGCCGGTCGAATACATGACGGCCATGCACACCCTGTTGGTGGTTCCCCTCGTGACCGGCCGGCAGATCCAGGGCGTGCTGTTCCTCGCGAAGCAAGGGAACCGCGCATATTCCGAGGGGGTCAGACGGTTTCTCGAGACGCTTGCCCCGCTCGGCGGCACCTTGATCGAGAACGCGCAGCTGTACATGGACGTTCTCGAGATGAAGGAATACGTCAAAAACGTCCTGGACAGCGTCGACTCCGGTGTCGCGACGCTCGACGAAACCGGCATGCTCGTCACCGTCAATGCCGGCTTCATGAGGATTCTCGGGCTTAAACCGGGTGAGCCCGTGAGTGCCCCCTGGAGCAAGGTTGTAGACAGGGCTGGTGATCCCGCGTTTTCCGCCGCACTGAATCATGTGCTCGGCGAGCCGATGCAGAAGCTCAGGAGCGGCGGGGAAGGCGAATCCGGATACGGAACCGCGCCCTGGAGCCAGATCACGCTCCGGCGACCGGGGTGCGAGGAGTGTGAGCTGCAGGTCAGGGTGAACCCGCTGATTGCCGGTGAAGCGGTCATCGGGCGCGTGCTGGTCCTCGATGACGTCACCGAGATGAAGGTCCTCGAGCGCCGGGCGTTCGACATCGAGAAGTGGGCCATTCTCGGAAAACTGGCGGCGTCCGTCGCTCACGAGATTCGCAACCCGCTCGTTGCCGTGAGAAGCCTGGTCGAAATCATCGGCGAGGAGGTCAGCGGGGAATCGCTGAACCATGTCAAGGTCGTGCTCGGTGAAGTCCATCGCCTGAACAAGGTCGTCGAACAGCTCCTGCACTTCTCCAAGCCGGAAAAGGCGAACCTGCGCGAGGCCGATTTGAAAGAGGTTGTCGAGGAACTGCTTCTGCTCGTGCGGCACGAGGCCGGAAGATGCGGCGCGAATATCGTTCGAAACTGGCCTGAGACGCCGATTTATGCTACAATCGACCGGGAAAAGATCAAGCAGGCCCTGTTGAACGTCATGCTCAATGCGATCCAGTCGATGGAACACGGAGGAACACTCACGGTGAATGTCCGTCCCGAGGCAGATGAAGTCGTCATCGAACTGCGGGACGAAGGCGCCGGGATTCCCCCGGAGACCGCGAAGCGCATCTTCGACCCGTTTTTCACGACCCGGCCCAACGGAACGGGCCTGGGGCTCGCAATCACCAAGAAAATCGTGGATCTCCACCAGGGAAGCATTTCCATCGATTCCGAGCCCGGCAAGGGAACATGCGTGCGCATCGAGCTTCCCGTGACGGCGAAACCATATCCCGACACGGGACTGCCGGCATGACCGAACTCCGCGATCCGAAACAGGCCTGGCCCCGCCAGCCCGCCATTCTCGTCGTCGACGACGAGGAGTCGGTCCGGTATACCCTCGAGGCGGTCCTCAAACCCGAGGGATACACGATCGGGGCGGCCCGTTCCGCCGCCGAGGCCCTCGACCGGATCGCTAACGAGGCGTTCGATCTCATCATCTCCGACATGAACATGCCGGGCGCCTCCGGCCTCGAACTGCTCGATGCCGTTAAACAGCGCGATGCAGAAGCTCTCGTTATCCTCATCACCGCCTACGGCTCCGAGGCGCTTGCCGTCGATGCGATGAAACGCGGGGCCTACGACTACCTGGCCAAGCCCTTCGCGAACGACGAACTCAAGCTTACGGTCCGCAGGGCGCTCGAACGGTGCCGGCTGCGCCGGGAAAACCTGATCCTGCGCCAGAGGCTTCACGAGCGCGAGGGGCTCGCCGCGATCATCGGCGCTCACGATAGCATGCAACGCGTCTACGATCTCATCGAGCGCGTCGCCCCGAACGACGTCACCGTCCTCATCACCGGCGAGTCAGGAACGGGCAAGGAACTCGTCGCCGACGCGATCCACTCGCTCAGCTCGCGCAGAGACGGACCGTTCATCCGCGTGAACTGCGCTGCCCTCCCTGAAACCCTGATCGAAAGCGAACTGTTCGGATACGAGCGTGGCGCGTTCAGCGGCGCCGTCGCCCGCAGGATCGGCAAATTCGAACTGGCCGACAACGGCACGATTTTCCTGGACGAGATCGGCGACATGTCGCTGACGACCCAGACGAAGATCCTCCGGATCCTCCAGGAGCAAGAGTTCGAGCGCCTCGGAGGCCAGAGCGTCATCA
>MWAR01000569.1 GCA_002068715.1 bacterium ADurb.Bin374 | reverse complement strand
GCTCAGAATCACGATCCCCGGCCCGACCCGGGCGGCTTCGCGCAGCAGCTTTTTTCCCTCGTCCGTCGTCAGTTCCCCTTCGGGGCGTGTCGGACATGCCGATGCCCGGCAGTGCGGACACGCGAGCGAGCAGGCCTGGGTCGTTTCCCAGGCGAGCAGCTGGAGTTTTCTGAATCCGGGCCGGTTGTCACTCACAGACCCTCCCGGAGCCATTTTGCCGCTTCGGGGGCAAAGTAGGTGAGAATCCAGTCGGCGCCGGCGCGGCGAAGCGCGGTCAGCGACTCGAGAATTGCCGTCTTCTCGTCGATCCAGCCACGCGCGGCGGCGGCCTTGATCATGCTGAATTCACCCGAAACCTGATAGACCGCCAGGGGCACATCGAATTCCCGGCGCGCGGCGGCGAGAATATCGAGATACGGCATGCCGGGCTTCACCATCAGCACGTCAGCGCCTTCCTCTAGATCGAGACGCATCTCGCGCAGCGCTTCCCGGGCGTTGGCCGGATCCATCTGATATCCCTTGCGATCGCCCTTCTGCGGAGCCGAGTGGGCGGCTTCCCGGAAGGGACCGTAAAAGCTCGACGCGAACTTCGCCGCATACGACATGATCGGCGTTTCAACGAAGCCGGCGGCGTCAAGAACCTTCCGGATCGCCCCGATCCGGCCGTCCATCATATCGGAGGGAGCAATCATGTCGGCTCCGGCCCTGACGTGGGCCAGCGACATCGCCGCCAGCACCGGCAGGGAATCGTCGTTCCGGATCCCGCCGTCCCCGTCGAGCAAGCCGCAGTGACCGTGGTCCGTGTAGGCGCACAGGCAGACGTCGGTGATCACCCAGGCATCGGGACATGCATTCTTCAACCAGCGCAGCGCCTGCGGAACGATCCCGTCAGGATCGACAGCAGACGAGGCGACGGCGTCCTTTTGCGATGGAATTCCGAACAGGAGAAAACTTCGGACGCCATTCGCCATGGCATCACGAACGGGAAGGTCGATCTGCTCGGCCGGCCACTGGAAATGCCCTGGCATCGCCTGGATCGGACGGGGTTCGGTGATACCCTCCATGACGAAGAGAGGCAGAATAAGCGACTCCGGCCGCACGTGTGTCTCCCGGACGAGCGCCCGAATCCGTCGATCGGCTCTGAGTCGACGCGGTCTGTGAAGTGGGAACGACATGATGGCTCCTCCTGCTCTGCGAAGTTCCTTGCAGTATGTTCCCACGAAGATACCACTTCCGTCCGCGGGTGTACATCCCGGCTCTTGTCGGCGAATGAATCTATGTGCGGCGTTGTTTGCCTTCGTTTGTCCATGTTTGCCGGTGATATGTCGTGCATTTTCTTTTTGACAGGCCCTTTGCGGCGTATATATATTTTTGTCAGGACACGAATCGTGCTCGTTCGGGGAGGAACGACCATGAAAATTGATATGGCTGCCTCTCAATCAGCTCTCTCGCTCGACGTCAAACAGAGCGAGGCCGCATTGCGCGCCAGTCAGACCGCCAATCGGGTCAAGGCGGAAGCCTGGCAGGCCTCCGCTGAGGTTCGTTTCCAATACCAGACCGCCTCGGTCCAGGCGTCGAAAGAAGCCGCATCCGCGGAATACTCACGTCTGCAGCAGCGCAGTCACGCAGTGAAGCAACTTACCGCCCAGATGTCCCGGGCGGTGAGCCAGAGCACCCGCGACGTCAACTCCGTCATCGCGGCCCTGATCGCCCAGCCGGTTCGCGGCGAGCAACCTCTTCAGATCGGGCGTTTTCTCGACACATTCGCCTGAAATATCGGAGTATATACAATCACCCCGGCGGATCGTCCCGCCGGGGTGATTTTTTCGTTTGCGGATTTGTTTCCCGGATCACTCCGAGAAGTTCTTCGAGCCCGCATCGTCAAGTCGCAGCATCGGAATCAGGTCCGACGCGTCGGACATCGTAGGGGCGGAATCCATGCGCATCAGCTCGAGATCGCGACCGTCGGCGCTTCCGGGATCGGAAAACTCGGCTTTCGCGATGCTGTCGTCCGGCAGCATCATCGCGTCGGATGTCGGCTCGTTCATCGTATTCAGGGCGGCATCGGCCTTCGCCGAGCTGATGTAGGGCAGTTCCCCGCCCAATTCCTGCCTGATGATCCCCATTTCGTCCATGCCGAACGTGTCCACCGCAGGGGCGGCCGGGGCAATGCCCCCATTCGCGACTCCGTCTTCGCGGTACAGGACGGTGGTCTGGCCCATGGAAGCGTCCGGAGCGGGGGCCTCGAGCGGGGCCGGCGTCAAGGCAAGGCGCGGCGACGGCTCGGAGGTGCCGTTCCCACGCTTCTGTCCACCATTTCCAAGCAGGAACATCGGCAGTTTTTCTTCGGTGACGGCCTTCGAACGGCGCTCCTGCACCTGCTCGCCGGTTTCCAGCGCGATCTGGGGAACGCCTGCTGTTTCGGTGCGACCGGCTTTGGCCATCGCCATCTTCATCTCGGCGACGTTTTCCTTGAGCCGCTGGTACAGGCCGCTCACCTGGTTGTGGGCGTAGCCAGAAATCTGGTTCAGATTCCCACTTCCGGGATCCATCGGGTTGATATACTTCAGTGAATCACGGATCTTCGCCGTCGCCGCCTCGCAGAGATGCGCGAACTGCTGGGTCGCGTTTTTGACGTGGGAATCGCCGATCGAGAGCGTGTTGTCGACTCCGCGGACCGTGTTTTTCAGGCCGGAAAGCTGCGAAAACAGCTTTTCACGCGTCGGCACCGGCAGATTGATCAGCGGATACTGCGCGAACGCGAAGTGGTCAGAGAAACGAAGCGTCGTCTTGATCGTGGCGGTCATCAACTCGATTCCCGAGGTCACCTGTTCGCAGCCGTTCTGGATATTGAGCAGGAGCCCCTTGAGGGCTTCATTGCTCGACTGGATCTGTTTCATGATGGCTTTCGACGCCTGCACGTAGATGTCGAGCGGCGCGATCGACAGGGTCGGGATCAGCTCGAGGGTCTGATATGATTCCTGGCCCATAGAGATCAGCCGCTCCGCTGCGGCGAGATAGGTGCGTGCCAGGCGCATCTGGTTTTGGTTCGCCTGGCTGACCTTCGCGAGCGTTTTCTCGAGCGAAGCCATCGTCTCTTCCCGGGGTGCGGTGATGATGCGATTCAGCTCGACGATCAGTCGGTCGAGCGTCCGGTTTCCCTCGACGAGTCCGTTGATGCCGACAGCGCCGGCTTTGACCGCTTCTTTATAGCTTTGGGTATCGATCGTCAGCAGTTTCGCCGCGATGTCGCCGCATTTTTTTTCGGGCACTTTCCCCATGAGGGCCCTCGTGACGGTTTCCAGGTTCTTTCTGGAATGCGTCCAGTGTGACTCGACAAACTTGACCAGGTTCAGCGTCTGACCGGTGACATCGGGCTGAACATCGGAAGCGAAAAAGTCGGGTACCTTCGTGCTCTGCCGGGAACCCGCCTGAGGGGCCGGCGCAGGAGATGCGCTGACGGCCTGCGTCTTCGAGGATGGACGCTTCGACGAGAGCCAGTCCAGGGCTCCGCCGGCCTCGGCGACGGGCAGCGTGCTCAGACCGAGAGCCGTGGCGAGCAGGATCGCGCTCAGTCGCCATCCGGCAGCCTGTTCCTGTGTCGGCTCGTGACCCGGGATATCTGACCCGTGACGCTGGGGGAAAGGCGGTGCGCCGTTCCGTCTCGGGATGGACATGGTGGCCTCCTTGTTGTTCCGGACGAACATCTTTTGCAGGTATTATCGGCACACCATGGGAAATCATCCAGTGATCCCAAACGTCCCCTGACATCGATCACCTTGAAACGTACGATGCGGTACCTTCGCAACGCTACGGACCACCATTCCCTTCCGTCGTGCAGTCGGGAGAATCAGCCCCGCTCTGCCGACTCCTCGTGCGGGTAGGTGAGTTCGATCCCAAGGAGTGTGAGATCATCACCGGCCGGATTGGGGGCGCCAAACGCGTCGTTGTCTGCAATGGCGGCCTCAACCGTCTCTCGAAGCGACCGATCGCCTCCGCAGGCCACCGAGGCCATCAGACGCTCATCAACGAACTGTTCCCCCAAGGCATTCCGTCGCTCCGTAACTCCATCGGAATACAGGTAGAGCCTGTCGCAGTCTTCGGTTCGAGCTGCCGTTCCTCGATCGTGGACGTGTCAGCCAATTCCCAAACTTCGCGCCAGTTCGACCGTTTCGGTACAGGTTGTGACGATTTTGGCTCCGGGAAGGCAGGCGGCGGCCTCGGGGAACATCGCAAACACCTGCCCGCCGATCAACAGGGGAATCCTGCGCAGATCCTGGTCGGCAGCAAGGAAATCGATCAGGCGTTTCACATGGTGGAGGTAGTAGGGCATCGATATCGATATGCCGATGAACCGCGGCCGGATCCGGCGCGCCATCCCGATGAGATCGTTCATGGGAGCATTGGCGCCCAGGAACGTGACATCCCATCCGTCTGCCTCGAGACAATGGGAAATCATCCTGGCCCCCAGTTCGTGCAGCTCACCAACAGCAGTGGAGATAAGAGCCCGCCCGCGTGTCTTGGGTGATAGAACGGCTTTCCCCTGCAGGGTGGCCACGACGGCCTGCGCCGTCGCGGTTGCGAGATGCTCCTCGGCGACGGTCACCTCTCCGCGCTCCCAGCGGTTCCCCACCTCGTACATCGCCGGCTGGAGGGTGTTCTGATAAAATGCGCCGGGGTTGCACGAAGGCTGCAGGCGCTTTTCCCCGATCTCGATGGCATGCGGCAGATCCTGGGTCAGCAGGGTATCGAGAAACGTCTCCGTTTCGTCGGGCAAAGCCTGTTCGGGGGGGACCGACAACTCGTCTGCGATCCGGAGCACCGCGTCATGGTGCTCCAGCATCCAGTCGTAGACCGGCAGGATCGCCGCGGCCGTATCGGGCTCGAGTTCTTTCTGAATGGCCTGTTTCCAGGCATTCAACTCGACGGGAAAATACGCATGGGAAAAGCCGTGCTGCTGATACGTGCGGTAGACCCAGGGCAGGACCGACGCAAGAAGCCTGAAGGCGCTCAGGTGCAGAACCGTCGTCAAAAACATCGCATGGTTGCGGTGATTGTCCTGCATCATTTCGACGCCGGCCGTCATTCCGATGAGGTCGGTCAGATACGGTCGCGCCATCAGGGTCAGGTTGACCCGCTCGGCCAGCAGGCCTTTCCGGGCATCATAGGCTTCCGCGGCCGCGGCAGGAATGGGGCTCAGTCGGCCGGTATCGGCCAGCAGCTGTTGCATACGGGATCCTCCGGTGAAAACTCTTTGATCCAGTATGCCACAAGTCCGCGCCCCCTGTCCGCAACGGCAACGAATTCGGGAAGTGCGACGCGAGAAGCGCCTCGAGAAGGGAATGAATCAGCGTTTCGGCGGATGTGCGGAAAGACCTTTGACGATGAGCCTGAGCGCTCCGTCAACGTCGGAAGCGAGCCCGCGTATCGATCGGGTGAGGGTCCATCGGATCAGGCTTCCCTGGAGAACCCCGAGAATGGCCAGCAATGCGGATTTGATGTGAAGATCCGGAGGGAATTCACCCGATGTGCAACCCTCCTGGATCACCGCCACCATGACGGAGGCAATGCGCTCCCCTTTTTCGTTGAGAACGGCTGCCACGGCCGGCTGCTCCGCGACGCTGGCCTCGGAAAGGAGAAGCACGGGATTGAACTGATGCTCGAAGAGGTGGTTCAGATGCAGCTTGCCAAGTTTGATAAGCTTTTCCGAGGCGGGAACAGGCTCGGCTTTGAGAGCCGTCAGCTTTTCCTCCCAGCCGTCGAACATGAATCGGACCAGCTCTCCGAGCAGCTCCTCCTTGTTGCGGAAATGGCGGTATACCGCCGGCTCGGTGATGGCGACCGCCTCGCCGAGCCGGCGCATGGTCAGCTTCGAAGCGCCCTCGAGGAAGATCAGGTTCCGCGCGGCAAGAAGAATCTCGCTTTTCCGGCTCTGTTCATTCGTTGATGAGCGCTTCATCGTGATACCGCTCCTTCGTCATTTCCCGTGGCGGGCGCAGGAACCGCTGTTTCCAGGCTCGCCCGCAGTTTTCTTTTTATCGTGATGACCGCCAGATTCGTTCATCAGGTTCGAGAGGGCCTCGACATAATGAACGTATTCCACATACGCTGCCACATACTCCCGACCGACGGCAACACTTGTTTCCGAGACGCGCTTCTTTTCGAGTGTGTGGCGGTATTTCTCCTGGACCGAGCGAAGGAGGTCCCGCGTAAGAATCTCTACGAGTTCACGGGAGGAGCCAGACTCGATCGCGCGATCGGCCGCGACAATCGCCGGCGGAAGATCCGTGCCGATGGGCTTGATGCCGGTGTATTCCGCGCCTTCCCCTTCCCGATGGATTCGCACGAAGTGTTCGAAGAAGGTTCTGTCAGCCGTCTCCCGGTCCGTGCGCCGCGTGCGGAGCGCGACATCGAAGGCCGTTCTGATCGACTCCTCCATCTCCGGCTTCACCCATTTCAGTAGCGGGGTGACATCGCCTTTTTCCAGGGCGGTCTTCGCCTCGATGAGAACAGGCCCGGCAAACGTGTCACAATGCGCCTGGAGAGTGGCGG
>MWAR01000568.1 GCA_002068715.1 bacterium ADurb.Bin374 | reverse complement strand
ACGTTCTGGTTGTCGGGAACCGGAGCCCCCGCGTTGGTCGTCAGTTTCTGTTTGTCGCTCATCGCTGTTCCTTTCCGTTACCCGTACGGCCGAACCCGGGACTAGCCCGGCCACACGTCCCCTTTAAGGTGGCTTGATTATAGCCGTCCATGCCGTGCGGGGCAACTCTCATTAACTCTCATTAACGGTCCCCTCGAATTGACTTACCTGCGCGGGAGGCGTAAACTTCTATGCAATTTGCACCGTGTTCTCCCGGCCGCGTGCGACCGTTGTTCTACCTGTTATCGCCCTGCTCGCCGGCGCCACCGCCGGTGTCATCAACGAGATCGAGATAATCCGCATCGGGCATGACGGCGTCCTGGTCTCCGGACGAGTCTTCCGCGTCCTTCCAGGTGATCGGCTCGTCGGATGCGGGCGTGTCCCACTCGTCGAGCATCCGGTTCAGCGATTCCGTTCCGGATGCTCCGTCAGAGCTACCTTTCGGTCCGACCGGTTCTGCCGTCGGAGTCTTGGCTCCGCCAACCAGCATCTCGATCGCCGGGCCATCCAGGAATTCACCCGAATTCTGAACGGCCGTTCCATCGGATTGATAACCAGCGGTCGATACGCCCAGCGCAGGTGTGTGATTGCCGCTCCAGGCAAGGCACATCCCCGTTACGACGGCCAGAAGCCGCCCGTACCGACCGAGGTCTATTCTAATGGAACGCCAGAAGGGTGTCAAGAACGTTAGCCCCATGCAAAGCTCTCCTAGTTGCGCCCGTCGATAGGTATGACATATACTCACCATCGGCCTGACCGGCCATTTTTTGAAGGGGATCCTGCCTGATCACCGGTGGAAAACGAATGAGTTTCATTTTTGACGATATCCGCGTTCTCGACGGGAATCATTCCCGGTGTGCGGGTTCGAGTCCCGCTCTGGGCACTCGCTTCCGGAACTGTCTGGTCATCGTCGTGTGGTGCATCTTATTCATGGGAGGAGCGATCATGAGCCTGGAAGCGGCACCGCAGACATTCCGGTACGACTGGGTCAAAGGCCAGCGCCTGTATTATCGCGTCATCGTCCGGGGCGGGGTGGAGGTTGAAACCCCGATTGGCGTTCAGACCAACCCGATCCACATCGAAATGGACATCCGCCAGACAGTGGAAGACGCGGGCGCCGACTTGGCGACGATGTCGATGTTCATCGTGCTCGCCCGGATGTTCCAGGACGGCGAGGCCGCCGCCCTCCCGGAAGAAGGACAGACGAGCGTTCTCTGGCTCGACCGGCGAGGAAAGGTCGAAATCGTTTCTGGAACCGGCGCTTGGCAGGGTTCCGAAATCGCTCAGATGCACTTCCCCGAAGGCCCGATAAAGCCCGGTGACGGATGGGATCAGACGACGCGTACCCCAGGTCCGCCCGCGACCGAGACGCAGACCCGTTACACCTTCATGGGAATGGCGGATCGCGGCGGAAAGAGCCTTGCAGAGTTCTCTTCGGAAATGCTGCTCGAGCCTGGCGCGACGACGCAGATTGGCGACCCGAACGCCGTCAGTCGCGGCCGCACCTGGTTCGACCCCGTTCTAGGCCAGGTCATCGAGACGATCGCCGACTCGAAGTTCACCTTTTTCGTGCCGGTGCCCGACCAGCCTAACAAGCTCGCTCGCTCGACCACCACGCTTCACACCGAGATGAAGCTGATGAAACGCGAACCCTGAGCCGGTTCCGCTCTAGCGAAGCATTCCGCGCTCGATCATCCGCTGGGGATTCGTGAACCGGCCCATCGCTGTCGGCATTGCCCGGAAGCCCAGGCTTGCGTAGAAGCTTTCCTTCCCCGGATTCGCGTAGAGAATGACGTTGCAGCCGGCCAGACGCTCGAGGAGATGGTTCATCAGCCTTTTCCCGAGGCCTTTTCCCTGGTATTCCGGCAGGACGACGATTTCGTAGATGGCCGCTTGGATGACGCCATCCGAAATCGCTCGGCCGAAACCGATCATCCGGTCGCCGTCGAACAGAAATGCGCGGCAGTAGCTTCCTTCAAATGCCCGGCGATGGGATTCGGGATCCCGAAAGGCCATGCCGACGCGTTCAAGGGCTGCTCGAACCTGTTCCCAGTCGATGTTTTCACATGTTTCCCGGATCGTGACATTCATGTTGATTCACCCATTTCTAGAGTGTTGCATTCGAACGCGAGGTGTGGTATCTTAAATCTCAAGCAGCCGGTTCGCAAGACCGGTTTGTCGCCCGGGTGGTGAAATTGGCAAACACGTAAGATTCAGGATCTTATGCCTATTACTGGCTTGCGGGTGTGTTAGACGCCCTGGGCACCGAAAACCGGAGAATCGCTTCAAAAGCGGTTCTCCGGTTTTTCTTTCGATCGTTTCGAACGCTTCGATGATACCTGTAACCCCGGGACGGCGATCGGGTAAGATAAGTGCTGGAAGGCAAAAACGATCGGGGAGGAAACCATGAAAATCAAAATTCATCCGGTGTTGCGTCCCGGCATTGTGTTGCTGCTGATGATCGCACTGTGCTCGTGCTCGTTTGCGCAGTCTGACATGCTCTCGACCCTTGAAAACCATCAACCCGAAAAACAGGGAGTTCAGATCGGAGTCGGCTCGGGCGGCGATGCTTCGCAGAAACCGGCCGCGGTGGCGATGGTTCCGAACGACACTTTCTCGAAATTCATGGATCGCATCAATGCGCTGTTCGCGAAACTCAATTCGCTCGCATCCCGCGTGAATCAGCTCATAGACCGTCTCGCGAAAGCGAAAACCGCGAAAAACAACACCGGTGCAAATGTCAGCGCCAAGCCTGCACCGAGTGGTTCAAAGCCCGCTGTCTCCACGTCCGGAAACAGCGAGTCTGCTGCGCTGAACGCCTGGAAGGGTGGCAAGCTCTCCCCGGCGAAGTTCTGCGAACTGCTCGGCCCGATCGCGGCGGCCACCTTCGCCGCCACCGGGGTGCCGGCGTCGGTTACGCTGGCCCAGGCGGCCCTCGAGACGGGGTGGGGCGCCTCGACGATCGGCAGCGCCAAGAACCTGTTCGGCATCAAGGGAACCGGGCCCGCCGGCTCGGTGACTGTGCCGACCAAGGAGTGGTCAGGCGGCAGGTTCATCACGATCAACGCCAAGTTCAGGAAATACAACACCTGGAAGGAATCCGTCGACGACCACGCCCGTTTGATCAGTCAGGTTTCCAGATACAAAAACTGCATGAAATACAAGAACGACCCCGACCAGTTCGCCCGCGAGGTGCAGAAGGCCGGATATGCAACGGACCCGAATTATGCTAATAAGTTGATCAGCATCATGAAGGCCAATAATCTGTACAAGTGGGACAAATGACTCCCTCTGAAATCAGGAGAAACAGAATGAAATACCCGCAGACAGTCGTGTACGCTCTCGGTTTCGTGGCATTGCTTTCGGCCGCTTCGTTCGGCCTCGAACTGGCCAGCGCGTCCGGGAAGCTTGTTCCCGGCGCGCCCGACGTCCAGACTCTCAAGGTGCAGGACGGCGCATCGATCAAGCTCGTCATCCGCGATGCCGCGGGCGCGAAGCTGTTCGAAAGCGAAGAACTGGGTTCGGAAGAGAGACCGTTCACGCTCGAAGGGAAGCCGACGTCTCTCGCCCTTCGCGACCTGACGGGTGACGGCGTGCCGGAAGCGGTGACCGCCGCCTTCTACGGCCCGCGTGCCAGCGGCCTCTACGTTTTCACCTACGACGTGGCGACGAAGAAATTCGTGCCGGTTCCGTGCACGTATCCGAAGCATGACCTGACCCGCGACATGCTCGTCTCGGACCTCCAGCAGAGCGATGGTTCCGACATGATCATCGCCGCCGACGGCACCGTGACGATGCTGGGCCTGCAGTATCCGGAAAAAGACGGCGGTGAGCCGGTCCCGGCCGCTTACACCTTCGTCTTCAAAGACGGGAAGTTCGTCCACCAGAAGACCGAGCCTCTCCCGAAAAAGTGATCTTCTGCTTTCCGAAACCCCGGCCGGACGCATGACGCGTTCATCCGGGGTTTTTCAATCGGTCAGATCCTCGTTGGGCCACATGCGCTCGGTGCGGTTGCGGACGTAATCTCGCGCGGAAAACTCGACGCGGCCGCTGTCGGGGCCCACGATGAACGGATCCTCGCCGAACATGCAGTATTCCTTGAACAGATCGTTCCCGGGTTTTCCGGGCTTCCGGTTGGATTCGATCCACTCATCCAGGAGGAGTACGGCGGCTTCCCTGGCGAGTTCGATGGATTCGAACTCGCCGAGTTTATACCGGTAATCCTCATCCATGAAATGGAAATTGTCGTCGACGAATACCGTGTATGTCATGAAGAAATCCTCTCTATATTATAATGACAAATATATTCATACGTTCAGGTTTTCGAAAAGGACCGTCGAGAGATATCGTTCGCCCGAATCGGGCAGGATGACGACGATTGTTTTTCCGGCGAATGCGTCCTCGCGGGCCAGACGAAGAGCCGTGGCCGTGGCTGCACCGGAAGAGATCCCGGAAAGGATGCCTTCCTCGCGGGCCAGGCGGCGCGCCATCTCGATGGCTTCAGTGCTCTCGACCCTCTCGACCCGGTCCACAAGCGACAGGTCGAGCGTTTCCGGGATGAAGCCGGCACCGATTCCCTGAATCTTGTGCGGGGCGGGCTCGAGCGGTTGCCCGGCAAGATGTTGCGAAATGACGGGGCTTTCGGCCGGCTCGACGGCGACGGATGTCAGGTTGCAGTTCATGCGCTTCTTGAGAAATCGTGAGACGCCGGTGATGGTTCCGCCGGTTCCGACGCCGCAGACGATTGCGTCGACGACACCGTCGGTGTCGTCCCAGATTTCCGGCCCTGTCGTTTTCTCATGGATCATGGGGTTCGCGGGATTCTTGAACTGCTGGGGAAGATACCAGCGGCCCGGCTCGGATGCGGAGATTTCCTCTGCTTTTCGTATCGCTCCGGCCATGCCTTCCGCGCCGGGAGTCAGCACGATCGACGCGCCGAACGCGGCCAGCACTTTTCGCCGTTCGATGCTCATCGTATCCGGCATGGTCAGAGTGAGGCGATACCCGCGCGAGGCCGCCGTAAAGGCCAGCGCGATGCCGGTGTTGCCGCTCGTGGGTTCGATGATGCCGACCCCCGGCCGCAGGAGACCCCTTTTCTCCGCATCCAGCACGAGGGCCGTGCCGACACGGCATTTCACCGAGTAGGCTGGGTTTCGGCCCTCGATCTTCGCCAGCACCGTGGCCCGGCAGTTTTCCGTTACACGGTTCAACCGCACCAGCGGCGTGTTTCCGATCGACTGTGTGTTCTCGAGATAGATGCGCGGCATCGTTCCATTTCCTCCCTCAAGCGTGCATTCCGCGTTTCGACGCAACTCTCGTGGCGCCCTGGGTGGTTTGTCCTCGTTCATAGTATATAGCCTCTTTGACAATCCTGCTCGTCGGCACCATCCCGCAGTTTCAAAGCGCGTTCGGCCCCACCGAATAATTGAAGAGCGTTTCCCCTCGCCCTCTTGCCTGGCCGCTGGATCCTGCGTATGATGCCTGATGCCCGGAATCTGACGTTCGGGCGGGAAGGGCGGAACGTGAGACTCGACCAGTGCATGGTGGCACGCGGCCTGTGTGAATCGCGCGCAAAGGCGCAGGATCTGATCCGGTCTGGAGCCGTTTCGGTCGCCGGCAAGGTCGTTACGCGGCCTGCGCACGAGACGGGCGGGGAAGAGACAATCGGGATTTCCTCCGATGTGCCCGCTTACGTCGGCCGCGCCGCGCTGAAACTGAAGCCGGTTCTCACCGGAGGCCTCGTCGACGTTGGTGGCAAACGATGTCTCGACGTCGGTGCCAGCACGGGCGGCTTCACCCAGGTGATGCTCGAGTTCGGCGCCGCCTCGGTCGTCGCGCTCGATGTCGGAAGCGGGCAGCTGCATCCCTCGCTTCGGGCCGATCCCCGGGTCGTAAGTCGGGAAAACTGCGATCTGCGGCGATTCGACGACTCCGATGGCTTCGACGTGGTGACTGCCGACGTCTCGTTCATCAGCCTAGTCCGTCTCCTCCCCGACCTCGATCGTCTGGCGCGCGGCACTCTGGTGCTACTCTTCAAACCGCAGTTCGAGGTTGGGCCCGACGCCCGTCGCACCAGGGCAGGCGTCGTGACGGACATCGCCGCCGTCGCAGCGGCGCGGCGCGCCTTCGAGGGTGAGGCCGCCCGGATCGGCTGGCGCCTTGTGTCCGCGAAACCGAGCGACCTGCCGGGGCGCGACGGAAACCTCGAATACGTGTATGTGTTCGACAAGACGGCTCGCCTCGCAGACTCTCCCATCGCGCAGGCTGACGACAGTCCTCTCCTCATGGGACGACGGCGGATATTTAAGAGCGAGTGATATATACGATGAACGCACGGTATGCCGATCTGATCCTTGTGAACGCGCTTCTATGGCGGAGTCGTGAAGACGCCGCTCCGAGACCGAACAGGGCGCTGGCCGTCTCCGGGGACCGCATCGTCCGCCTCGGCGACGCATCGGATATCCTCGAGTTGCGTGGTCCCGCGACCGAGATGATCGATCTGGGCGGCTCACTCCTGTTGCCGGGCTTCCGCGATGCGCACCTGCATCCGATGATCGGTGCGATCGACCTCGTCGAATGTCGCCTCTCCGGTCCCGCCGATGCCGTTTCCTATCTCGCACAGCTGCGCGATTACGCCGGAAAACACCCGGACAGCCCGTTCATCCGGGGCAGCGGCTGGATCTATGCCGCGTTTCCGAAAACCGGTCCCCGCCGGGAACAGCTCGACGGAATCGTTCCCGACCGTCCGGTCTTCCTCAAAGCCATCGACGGGCATACGGGCTGGGTGAACTCCGCCGCCCTGCAACTGGCCGGAATCACGCGGGAAACCCCCGACCCGGCCGGCGGCGTGATCGAGCGCGACCCAGCCACGGGCGAGCCGACCGGCTTCCTCCGCGAATGGCCTGCCATGGGCATGGTCACCGGAAAACTGCCCAAACCCGGCATCGACGAGTATCTCGAAGGGGCGCGCCTCTTTCTCGCGCAGGCCGCGAAGTTCGGGATCACGGCCGTCCACGACGCGGTCGGCAAACCCCCATTCATCGCCGCCTGGGAGCGCCTCGACGAGCTCGACGAGCTGACCCTGCACGTGACAGCTTCTCAATTCGGAAATCCTGAAGCGGGGCCCGAGCACATCGCGGAACTGCTCGAGATCCGGAACCGCTGGAAATCACCCCGCCGGAAGATCGGCGCCGCGAAAATCTCTCTCGACGGCGTTGTCGAAGGCCGCACGGCCCTGCTTCTCGATCCGTATGCCGACGCGCCTGGCTGTTTCGGCGAAGCCATGTGGGAGGCGGCCGACGTCAGACGCTTCGTTGTCGATCTCGACGCCGCGGGCTTCCAGACGCATTTTCACGCCGTCGGCGACGCCGCTGTCCGGCTGGCTCTCGATGCCCTCGAAGCGGCGCGGAAGTCCAACGGCCTGCGTGACGGCAGGCACATGATCGCCCACGCCGATCTTGTCCACCCGGCCGACGTGCCCCGGTTTGCCCGACTCGGTGTCGTCGCCAATCTCCAACCGGCCTGGTATTATCACGACTCGAACTTCGACGGCGTTGCCCTGCCGTGTCTCGGTCACGAACGGGCGTTCCGCCAGTTCGAGCTTCGCATCCTGCGTGATGCAGGCACCCGTTTCGCGTTTTCCAGCGACTGGCCGTTTGGGGGAGACGCGCTGACCTTCAACCCGCTCGATGGCATCGAGACCGCCATCACGCGGCGCGGCACAGGGAAAACGAACACCCCGCCGTTCATTCCCGACCAGTCAGTGGACCTTGTGACGATGCTCGATGGCTTCACCCGCGGCCCCGCGTTCGTCGACTTCGACGACGATGCTGGCACGATCGCGGTCGGCAACCGGGCCGACCTCACGGCGCTCGATCGCGACCTGTTCTCGATCCCTGCGGCGGAAATCCATGAGGCCCGCGTCAGACTCACCGTGGCGGCCGGCCGCGTCACCTGGCGGGAATCTCGGTTGTGAAAAATAACTATAATAATATATTGGATGCCGTCGAATTCATTTTTATCCGGCATGGCGAAACCGCTTGGAACCTGGAAAATCGCATGCAGGGTCATCGGGACAGTCCGCTCACGGAAAAAGGATTGAGACAGGCCGAGGCCCTCGCGGAACGCCTCTCCGGCGCAAACCTCGATGTGCTCTACAGCAGCGATCTCGGTCGCGCATGGCAGACAGTGATTCCCGTCGCCGCACGGACCGGTCTAGAGCCGGTCGCCGCCCCGAACTGGCGTGAGCGTAATCTCGGGATCTTCGAGGGAATCGAGATCTCCGCTCTGCCGGCAACGTATCCGGCGGAGTGGGCCGCCTTCATGGCCTGGGATCCGGCCTTTCGTGTTCCGAACGGAGAGAGCAGCAATGATCTGCAGGACAGAATTCGTTCGGCGGCCGACGAACTCGGAAGACGGCACCCGGGGAAGAAGATAGGCGTTGTCACCCACGGCGGCGTGCTCGATATGCTCATGCGCATCGCCCTCGACATTCCCCTCGACCGGAAGCGCGCATATTCCCTCTACAACGCCAGTCTCAACACCTTCACCTGGCATGCCGGCACCTGGCGGCTGAACACCTGGGGCGACATCAGACACCTCGAAGCTGCGGGCACCCGCGACAACGGAGCTGTCACCCCCCGGAGCCTGTGATTTCGAGATCGGGTGCTTCGAGAGCCAATCTGCAGACGATGCAGATGAAATCCTGACTCGATCGTCCTCATCTGACCTCCATCTCCGGATGCGTTCCTGCCCCGTTACAGCGGGGATCTCGCCGTGTATAATGTACAAACATCATATCTATTGCTGCCCTCATCTTTATCGAGGTGACTGACATGAAGAGAATCTGCGGTTCGATCGTTGCCCTGATGCTCGTCGTAGCGCCGGCCTTTGCTGGAGCGCCGTCCTCGCCCGCCGCCAGCCAGCCGGGAAAGCGCGTGAACCAGGCTCCTGCAGGCCAGCCGCTTCCCGCGCCAGTTCTCGATCTGACGTCGATCGGACGCGATCGTCTCGCCTTGCCCGGTGTCTCGGACGCGTTGCTTGGCGCGCTCGCGTATCTCGAGAACACGCAGATCCGCAGCCGCCCCGGAAAGGGCCATTGCGCCGTCGACGCCACGGATGAAGGCGATGGCTGCCTCAACGAGATCATGCTCAATCTGCCGTTCGCGGAGCTGCAGGTGTTCGACGCACCGCCCCTCATAAAGGCCCGCAACCGGGTGGGCGAGTGGGCCAGCCATGTGCACTTCCTGCCGAAGAAAGCCGGACTGCTCGGTCGCACCCTTGTCTCTGTCCAGGACTCGAACCTGTTCATGACGGCGTTCATCGGGTATCCGCTGTTCCTGTTCGACGAGAGTTTCCTGCCGGCCGAGCGCCGTTCGATCGAGCCGATGCTCGACCTGGCGCTCAAAAACGTTCTCGGCTTCAAGCGCGGCGACGCCTACAACTTCTGGGCCGTGCTGCCCGGCGTCGACGGGGCCGCTCCTCGCACCGGGCCATTCAATATACCTGTCGCTATTGTTCGGACGATGGCGAAGATGTTCATCAATCCGAAATACGCGAACTTTTTCTCCATGCTCACGAAGGGGCAGAAGGCGCCGCCGCCGCACTGGGTCGCCGCCTGCCTCGATCGGGCACAGAATCCGACCGGTGCCGACGCGCTGTTCAACATCCCGAACGACGCCGACGATACCTCTGTCGCCGTCGCCTTCCAGACGATGTACGCGAAACGATATCCGGAAAAGGGCTTTCAGCCTGATCTCGATGCGCTTGCCCGGATCGCCTCGTTCCGCGACAACGGCCGTGACAAGGATGATGGCCGCGATGTCTGGCGGGGAAAGGAGACCGGCGCGTTCATGACCTGGCTGAAGGATGAACGTGACCCGACATTTGCCTCGCCCGAGACGGGCGTGATCCCGCTCGGTGTGAACAATGTCGACGCCGTCGTCAACTCGAACGTGGCGTTCGCTCTTGCAATGACGAAACACCGCCGAACCGCGGGCTATCGCGGCACTCTGAAACTCCTGGCGAAGGCGATCGAGGCCAAGGCCTGGCCGGATGCTGGATTGTATTATCCCCAGAATATGATTTTCCCGTATGCCGTGACTCGCGCCTGGCGCGATGCCGGAGCACACGAACCATCGCTTGATGCTGCTATGGTCACGCTTCTGAAACAGCTTCTCGACGAACAGGATGCCTGGGCCCGCATGCAGCCGCTCTATCCTGGCGCCTTTCCCGGGGGGGAAGACCGCAGTTGCCAGCTCTCGACCGCGCTCGGCCTCACAGCCCTCCTCAACATCGGTCGTTCGACGGCCGAACAGGCCGGCCTGATCGTTCGCTACGATGCCGCGGTCCTCAAGGCTGTCGCCTATCTCCTGCGCGAGCGGAAAGAGGCGCCGCAGGTGTATCCGACCACGGCGGCCCGCTTCCCCGGCGTCATTCCGAATTACTGGGAGTCCGGCCTCTTTTTTGCCGCCTCGTTCTGGGACCTCGCCCACTGGCGCTCCCAGGCTTTCACAGTCGCCATGGTCGCCGAAGCCCTCGCAAAATACGTCCTGGCCTACGATGTTTCCCAGGCAGGGTTCGGTGCCCGACGGCTGTATCTTGACGATTCCTCCGGGCACATGCGCATCTCCCTGACCGAGCCCCAGCCCCAGCCCGTTCCGATGCCTCAGTCCGGTCAGAAGAAATCCCCCTCTCAGACGCTCGATGCCGGTGGTATCATTCCCTCTGCCGAGGCGTATTGAATATGCCCCTTAAGGGGTGGGACTTCGAGTCCGCCCGAAGTGCGCATTCAAACATATATATGGAGATATGACATGGCCAATCGTGAACCCGTCCTCCCAGTTTCCACCCCGGTCGATCTTGTCGGTTTCGTTGACTACGCCGGCGGATCAGTGGTCAGCAAGACCCTCGTCGACAAGAAGATCGGCACCGTGACCCTGTTCTCTTTCGATCAGGGCCAGGGATTGTCGGAACACACCGCTCCCTTCGACGCCATCGTTCAGATTATCGATGGGGAAGCGGTGATCTTTATCGACGGAAATCCGCATGTGGTGAAAGCCGGAGAAATGATACTCATGCCAGCGAACCATCCTCACTCTCTTCGCGCCGAAAAACGCTTCAAGATGCTGCTGACAATGATTAGATCTAATTAAATATATATCATTCGATGTAAAGTGTTCGGGTGCCCAGGTCTTTCCCAATTCATCGGTTGTGAAATCAGGTGTATTTGCCCTGTCAGACAAGGGAATCGTCTTGGATCATGAAGAAAGAGTGTGATAGAAGGCCAACATGATAGTCATTGCAATGGTATTGCTTGGAATCGAGGTGTTGAGCCTCGATCTGGCGTTCTTCCGACGATTACCCCTATCGATACGATTGCTGGCGGCAAGCTCAATGATCATGATTCTGCCTGTTCCGTGCGCATTGATCGCTTCCTGGGCGTCAGGGTTGACTTCGGTGAGCGTGTTGGCATGGCAGACTCTGTTCACCCTGATCGCCGCCGGCGTTGCCTTGCAGTCGGGAGAAGCGAGATGCTGGCGTGAAGAGAACCTGCCGATAGCGACGGCGCGCTCCATGCGGATGCTGATCCGGTTCCGATGGAGTATTCTCACGATTCTTCTGTGCGTCTGCATCCTGCAGTTGGCAGCTTGGCTGGGAACCCTGGTGCTGACCAACGAGACCATGCCCAACCGGCGTGACACTGACGCCGTGATGTATCACCTCCCTATTGCATGCCACTGGATACAAGAGGGAGTCATCGCTCCTTACGAGTCGACCGATCCGCGAACGTGGTGTACTCCCATCAACTACGAAGTCATGCTCGCCTGGTATATGGTTTTCAGCGGGGAAAGCTGGAGTTGGGCTCGTTCGGCTTCCTTCTGGCCTGTCCTCTCACTGTGCCTGATTCCTTTCATACTGTTGCGGTTGCGACCTTTGGGGGTGGAAATCTCTCGTGACCACCTCGGTACCACTTCTGCGGGTGGCGGCTCAGATGTCCCTGGCGGGGAATCGTCGATACTCATCTGGGCGGCCTTGGCTTCAGCCGCGATCTGGACTGCTCCGAGCATGGGGATGAGCATGTTGCCCGTCTTCAAGAA
>MWAR01000567.1 GCA_002068715.1 bacterium ADurb.Bin374 | reverse complement strand
GTGAGAGGCGGCTTCCGAACGTCGCGTTCCTGCCGTTGATCGTGACGGCGTCGATTTCCGGATGCGGGACTCCCAGCCCCTCTATCACGTCCTTCACGGCGGGCGAGCCGGCGAGTTCGACAGACAGGTCGGAGCCGCGCTTCCCGGGCGGAAGGAAATCCTCCAGTTCCCCGAAGAAGCGCACGTCGACCGCGGGAGCGTTTTTTGCGCCTTCCATACCCCTATGATAGCAGGTGTGTGATATTCTGGGCCCATGCACCCGATCCTCTTTCAATATGGCCCGATTCGTATCGGCTCGTACGGCGTTCTTCTCGCGCTGGCGTTTCTCGCGGCGATCTTCTTCACGAATCGCGAATTCCGCAAAAACGGGGCGGATCCGGCTCTGGCGTGGGACATCTACCTGCTGGCGATCGTCGGCGGCCTCGTGGGATCGCGGATCCTGTATATCATCGAACTCCCCGAGCAGTTTTTGAGGGCGCCCCTCGCCACCCTGTTCGGCTCGACCGGTTTTTCTGTCATCGGAGGTTACGTCCTCGCGTTCGGCCTCTGCTGGTGGCGCGTGCATGCCGCCGGAGAACCGTTCTTCCGGACCGCCGACCTGACCGCGCCGGGAATGAGCGCCGGCTATGCCGTCGGGCGGCTGGGCTGTATCGCCGCAGGAGACGGCTGCTACGGGATTCCGACGTTTTCCGCCTGTGCCATGCATTTTCCGAACGGCCTCGTACCGACGCTCAGCGCGAAAAATCACCTGTTGACCTCGTATTTTCTGCGCCTGTTTCCCGGACACCCCGTGCCTGTCGATATCGGCGTCCACCCGACCCCCCTGTACGAATCTATATCGCACTTCATATTGCTGGGAATTCTCCTGCTTCCCTTCTGGCGCGCCGGGTCCGGGCGACGACTGGCGTTCTTCTTCTGCTGGTTCGGCGTTTCCCGATTCCTCGTCGAGTTCATCAGGCTGAATCCCCCCTCCTGGCTCGGTCTGACCAGCGACCAGTGGTTGAGCATCGCCATCTTCGCCGTCGGCTCAGCCGTGTTCATCCGGGCCGCTTCCGGCGCTTCGCAGACGTCGGTGTCGCCCGGCTCCTCCGCGCCAGTCTCGTGAAAACGGGCATCGACGCGCGTCGCCGCCGACTCCTCCGCGAAGGAAGTCCCGGGCGAGGCCCCGTCGTCTACTGGATGTCGCGCGACCAGCGCGTGAAGGACAACTGGGCCCTGCTCGCCGCCCGGGAAGATGCGGCCTGGCGCGACTGCGGCCTGGCGGTCGTTTTCTGCCTCGCTCCGACGTTCCTCGGTGCGACCAGGCGCGCATACGATTTTCTGCTCCGTGGTCTGCGCGAGGTCGAGCGGGATCTCAGACGGCTCCAGATCCCGTTCCACCTGCTCGAGGGCGATCCGGTGGAAACCCTTCCGACCTTTCTCCGCGACGCCGATGCTGCCGAGCTCGTCACCGATTTCGATCCCCTCAGGCCGAAACGCGAATGGCGCGTTCGAATATCCAAAGCTCTCTCTATTCCTTTCGTCGAGGTCGATGCGCACAATATCGTTCCCTGCCGGCAGGCGTCCGACAAACGCGAGTGGGCTGCGGCGACCCTCCGCCCGAAGATCATGCGGCTGCTTCCCGCCTTCCTGACGGATTTTCCGCCCCTCGAAGCCCTGCCCGGGAACGCCCCCCTGCCGGCCCCGGTCGACTGGGAGGCCGTGTCCGCACGTCTTTCCTGTGATGAATCCGTCGGTGTGGTCCACGGCATACTGCCCGGGGAATGCGGCGCCGAGACGGCCCTGAAGAATTTTCTGGCGCACCGTCTGCGCGGATACGCCGGCGCCCGCAACGATCCCAATCTCGACGGGCAGTCGAGGCTTTCCCCCTGGCTGCATTTCGGTCACCTCGCCCCCCAGCGGGCCGCCCTGGCGGTCTCCCGGGCGGTGGACGTCCCGGACGAAGACCGGGCGGCTTTTCTCGAACAGCTTGTGGTACGGCGCGAACTGGCCGACAATTTCTGCCTGTACGAGCCGAACTACGATTCCTTCGAGGCGACCCCCGCCTGGGCGATGCGGACGCTCGGCGAGCACAGGGGCGATGTGCGCGATCGTCTCTACGAATACGAAACGTTCGACGGCGCCGCCACGCACGACCCGCTTTGGAACGCGGCTCAAACAGAGATGCGCGTCTCCGGCTCGATGCACGGCTACCTGCGGATGTACTGGTGCAAGAAGCTCCTCGAGTGGAGCGCAACCCCCGAGGAAGCCTGGAAAACGGCGGTCCGCCTGAATGACCGGTATGAGCTCGACGGCCGCGACCCCAACGGGTATACGGGCATCGCCTGGAGCATCGGCGGCGTCCATGATCGGCCATGGAAGTCGCGGCCCGTCTTCGGATCGGTCCGGTACATGAACGATCGCGGCTGCAGAGGAAAATTCGATGTCGATAGATATATATCTACATGGCTAGAAACAAATCCGGCTTCGCCCCGGGAAAAGGTCAGAAAAGGTCGGCGATGACCCTGTTCGCGAGGGCGATTCCCTGACGACTCAGGGAAACGACATTGCCCTTCCGGATAAGCGCACCCGCCTCGCACTGCCGGTCGATGGCGGCTTCAAACCCTCGAGGCAGTTTTCCGAAAGCTCGTGCAAGCGCCTCGAGATCGAGGCCGTCGCGGACGAGTCGCAGACGAAGCATGACCGTTTCGTGGAACCGGTCTACCTCCGAGAGCGTTTCGACGGCGTCGGGAGCGCCGGAAAGCCACTGCGTCAACGGGGAAGGTTTCGTGCGCCGAACCCCCGCCCACGTGCCGACGGCGGAGGGACCGGCGCCGACATACTCACCGCCGTTCCAATAGTTCATGTTGT
>MWAR01000566.1 GCA_002068715.1 bacterium ADurb.Bin374 | reverse complement strand
CCCCGCCGGCGCCCAGGGTGACCGCCCGTCCTTCCAACACTCCGCCGTCGCCGAGAGCGATGCGCACGTTCCGGCCCCAGAACGGCCCGGCGGCTTCGATATAGGCAGCCCTCAGCGCATCCCCGCCCGAGCGCGCAAGCCCCATCTGATCGGCCCAGGAGCGAACGAATGCGCCAAGAACGGCCCATCGGTCGGCGGCGCGGGCCATTTCCCCGCACCCGGCGAGCGCCGCCGACTTCATCCGCGGACCGGCCTCGTCGTCGGCAAGCCGGCCCGGGTCGCGCAGGTTGATGCCGATGCCTACAACGAGATGCAGGCCGTCGTCTCTGACGGTCGATTCGACGAGAATGCCTCCAAGCTTTCCGTCGCCGAGACAAATGTCGTTCGGCCATTTCAGCCAGAGCTTGTCAACCCCGCCGGCGAAGGGACGAAGGGCGGATAGGGCGGCAAGCCCAGTTCTGAACGGAATCTCCCATGCCGAATCGATATCCGGCCAGATCCATGAGAAGGAAAACAGCAATCCGGCGCCGGGAGCTGCCGTCCATGCTCTTCCGCGCTGGCCGCGGCCCGCCGTCTGATGCCCGGCGACCAGAAGGCGCAACTTGCCGGAGGCTTTCAGATCCTCGTTTGTCGAGCCGGTGGACTCGACCCATTCGAGCCGATGGTTCCGCCAGAGGGGCATGCTGTCCATGCATGTACGAAGCTCGTGCATTCCCTCCGAGGCATTTCCGGCACGCGTTCCGTTCATCAGCACACGCTCACACCCCGACGCCGGCACCCCCAGGCCGTCAGGGGCGTTGAACCCCTTTGGCGAAGCCTGATTCGGACATTTTCTGAAACAGACCGAAGTCGGTCATCTCGGCACGGATGGGGGTGATGGAAACGTACCCCTCGCGCACGGCGACGATGTCGCACTCGGGGCTCTGATCGAGGATCTCGGGATCGCCGCACAGCCAGTAGTAGGGCTTCCCGTTCGGGTCTCTGCGGCACTCGAACGACTCACGATACCGCACGTGCCCCATCCGGGTGATGCGGACGCCCTTCACTTCGCGCTCGGGAAGGGCCGGCATATTTATATTATACATGATATTTTTTTCCGGCCCGCGTTCCATGATGTGTTTCAGGCATGCCGCGGCCCATCTGGCGGCACCGGTGAAGTCGCTGGCGGGGTCGTAACTGGCCAGGGAAAAAGCGAACGCCGGAAAACCCGCGAACGCGCCCTCGATCGCCGCGGCCGCGGTTCCGGAATAGAACACGTCGACGCTCAGGTTGGCCCCTTTGTTGATGCCCGACACGACGACGTCAGGCGGTTCTTTGAGGAGTTGGCCGATCGCGAGTTTGACACAGTCCGACGGCGTGCCGCTGATGGCCCAGGCCTCGTGCACCGGCACCGGGAAGTGTACCGGCGTCGCACGCAGGGGCTGTTCGAGGGTGAGCGAGTGGCTGCAAGCGCTTCGCTCGCGGTTCGGCGCGGCGACGGTGACGTGGCCCAGCGGAAGAAGTGCCTCGGCGAGGGCGACGATGCCCTTCGCCATGATTCCATCGTCGTTGCTGATCAGGATGCGCATGATACGTTGCTCCGCTCTTGCTCTGCGTTCACATTCGGTTGCCCGTCGGAAGGGTTCATGATATGATGGCTCGAATCGAATTGCAAGGGTCGTCCATGCTCAAGGGTCTTGCCATTTCACCGGGGTATGCGCTGGGTCGTGCGCACTGCCTGCAGCACCTTCAGCTCGATAACGTTCCCGCGACACCCGTCGCGGCAGACGGAATCGAGGCTGAGGTCGCTCGCTTCCAGAACGCGCTGCGGCAGTCCCGCATCGAAATTTCCCAGCTCCTCGAGCTTCCGCAGATCAAGAGCAGCCTCGAGATCGCGAACATTTTCCAGGCGCATCAGACGCTGATCGACGACCCCGACCTCAGCAAAGAGGTCATCAAGAGAATCCGGGACCGCAAACTCTGCCTCGAATCGGTGCTGTCGGCGGTCATCAAGGATTACAGCGAGTTCTTCCGCAAACTGCCCGACCCGCAGTTCCAGGGCAAGGCGATCGATATCATGGACATCGGCCGGCGCATCCTGCGCAATTGCCAGACGAACTCCCCCATCTCGGCGCAGTTCCAGTCACAGGACGGGATCATCATCATCGCCGAGGACCTCACCCCATCTGACATCGTAGGTTTCGACCCCAAGATCATCCGCGGTATCGCGATGTCAGAGGGTACGGCGACGTCACACGCCTCGATCCTGGCGCGGTCGCTCGGCATTCCCGCGCTGATCCAGGTCAAGCACCTGCTGTGTGAAGTCAAGCCCGGCTCGTTCCTGATCGTGGACGGCAACTCGGGCAATCTCGTCGTCGACCCGCCGACGAACGTCGTCGATGAGTATCAGCAGGCATTCATCCAGTTCGAACGGCAGAAGCGCTCGATGCAGGACAACCTCGCGCAGCCGGCGACGACCCGCGACGGCACCCAGCTTCGCCTGTATGCGAACATCGGCCAGTCTCAGGATGTCGATGCCGTCCTGGCCAACCAGGCCGATGGCATCGGGCTGTATCGCACCGAATTCACGTATCTCATCCGCCGCCGGTTCCCCACCGAGGATGAACTGCTGGACATCTACTGGTCGGTCGTGGAGCGGCTCGGCAACGCCGATGTCGTGATACGAACCATCGATCTCGGCGGCGACAAGATTCCCTATCTCGTCGGCCAGTCGATCGAGAAGAACCCAGAACTGGGCTGGCGTGCCGTCCGCATGGCCCTCGACCTGACGGACATGTTCAAGACCCAGCTTCGGGCAATTCTTCGCACCTGCGCCAAAAGCGGGCGGGGAAATGTCCGTGTGTTGTTCCCAATGATCTCGAATCTGAGCGAACTGCGTCGAGCCAAGGCACTCCTGCAAGAGACCGCCGCCGAGTTGAAGCAGGACGGAATCGCGGTTCCCGAGAAGATTCCCATCGGGACCATGATCGAAGTGCCCTCCGCCGCCCTCATGGCGGGGCGCCTGGTTCGCGAAGTCGATTTTCTCTCCATAGGTAG
>MWAR01000565.1 GCA_002068715.1 bacterium ADurb.Bin374 | reverse complement strand
CCCGCCGTGCTGGCCCGCGGATTGGGAAGCGATGTCCAGCGGCCGCTTGCCACCGTCGTGGTTGGCGGTCTTGTCACGGGAACGATCCTGACACTGACCTTGCTTCCCCCCTTGTATTACCTCATTCAACGTCGCTTTGGATCGGCCGCGCCCCATCCGGGTGAACCGGTTCCGCAAGCTGAGCCCGAGGCGGGGTGTGTCCCCGCGTTTCCTGCGCAAGGAGAGTCGCATGTCTGATCGATTTTTGCCTGTTGTCGTCATTCGTTTTCTCTTCGTTCTCCTTGGGGGTCTGTCGACTGTGGGAACAGCGCCGGCCGACTCCTTCGTGGCTTCCTTGACATCTGTTGCTTCCGGTGCAGCGACGATTTCCTTCGGGGAGTATCTCGATGCGATCGAGCATTTGAGCCCTGAGCTGGAATGCCAGCGTCAGGGCGTGACCGCCGCAAAGGCGGGCATCTCCGTCGCCCGCATCCGGCCCGATCCTCAGCTCACCGGTGGAATCGACTCTCTGGAACTCGCTTCCGCCAACAAACCGAACGCATCGATCGTCACGGTTTGCGAACTGGAGATTCCCTTTGAAACGGCCGGAAAACGGGAAAAACGGATAAAAGCGGCGCGAACAGGGGTTCGCCAGGCAGAGGTCGAGGTCAAAACCCTGCGATGGCGGCTCATATCCGATGCGGCCGAAGCGTTCATCGAAGCGGCCCGGCTCCAGGGAGTTCTGGAACGCAAACGATCGAGTCTCAAGGCGTATCAGGAACTGGTTTCCTCGAACGAGATCCGCTGCAAGGCGGGAGACATCGGTGAACTCGAACTGCGGCAATCGAGGATGGAGGAAGAACGGTTCCAGACCGAGGTTGGAATGGCGGAGGCCGAAGCCGGGAAAGCGGTGGTGAACCTCTCCAAACCTCTCGGAAAAGGCTTTGCGGAGGTGTTCCCAGGGCGGGAAATCGATGCCCGGCTTGCGTTCCAGCCTTCGGACATTCCGGCCGAGGAGTGGATCAGTCGCGCCTTGAAGGGCAACGAGGAACTGCGGCGAGCCGAACTGGCAGTTGATGCGGCCCGTGACGCGTTGCGGTTGGCCCGGGCAAATCGTTCGGTCGATCCGACGGTGAATATCGGCCTGACCAACACGCCCCGGGTTGGTGAGCGATTCGACGCGTTTGGAACGGTGACCAATTCGCCGGCGGAACGTTCTCTGACCATGGGCTTGACGGTGGGGGTGCCGTTGCCGCTTTCCAACAGAGAGCGGGGGCCGCTGAAACAGGCGGAGGTTGCCGTGAAACAAGCCGAACTTCAGTTGCAGAGCCTGACCGAAGGAATCAAAACGGAAGTTCAAGGCTCTTACACGCAGTATCAGGCAATGATTCGGGCTGTTGAACAATACCGGCAGCGGATTCTGGGCGAAGCCGACCGGGTCTTGGAAGGAATCCGAAAGAGTTACCGGATGGGGGAGGCCTCCCTTCATGAATTGTTGGAAGCCCAGCGGAGCGCGGATGACATTTATCAGGAATACTTGCAGGCAATGGCCGATTACGCCCTTGCCCGGGTGAAACTTCTGATTCTTGCAGGAGAACCTGTCGCTCTTTGAAATCCGGAAAATGATGTTCATTCGGCCTTTCCCAGTCCAACCCTGGAAGGGCATGATTGAACCAATTCAAGTGGCTTCCGTGCCGCACGAATGATATCGTATTCACGCTGATGTCGATGGAATTGCCCGACCGAAAGAAAACCGATGAAAATATCACATGGCCAGAACAGAATCTTTTGATAAATATAGTGACAGGTATGATAGTTGGTTCGATCGGCATGCCGATCTCTACAATGCCGAATTGGGGATAATTCGGCAAATGATGCCTTCGCCTTGCATCAGAGGCCTGGAAGTGGGTGCCGGTTCCGGCAGGTTTGCTGTGCCCCTGGGGATGACGATCGGCGTGGAACCGTCGGAACAGATGGCGACGAAGGCCAGAAACCGTGGGGTGAGCGTCGTGCGGGCCGTGGCGGAGCGGTTGCCGTTTCCCGATGCCGCGTTCGATTGCGTGCTGATGGTGACGACCATCTGCTTCGTCGACGATGTTCTCGAGACTTTCCGAGAGGCATGCCGCGTGTTGAAACCACAGGGGTGCGTCGTCGTCGGATTCGTCGATAGGGAAAGCGAATTGGGCCAGGAGTACAAGAGAAGGAGTGCTTCAGACGTTTTTTATAAAGACGCTCTCTTTGTCTCTGCGCGGGAAGTCGGTAAATACCTTGCGGAAGCCGGTTTCCATGAAGTGTTCTTCAAACAGGCGCTCATTGCCGGAGCGTTGCCGTCAATGATTCAGGATGGCTTCGGCAAAGGGTCGTTCGTGGTGGCAAAAGGCCTGAAATGAGAACTGACCGCAGAGTGGAGGGGGGTCTCAGGTGAGGTGATGGGTTTGACCGGTCTGGGTTATGGATATATAATGCCCGAAACGGTCCAATGTTCAAAATCGATACTCTGGATTGATCGACATTCCTGATGACTGCAAGTCGAAAACGATGCTCATAAAACGTGGATGGTGGAAATCGGTAGCGGTTCTGTGCCTGATTCTTCAGGTCGGGTTTCTTGCCGCCGGTTTGTTGCATTTCGCTCTCAGCGGAAAGTGCGAACATCGCCATGATGAGCCCGACCATGCCTGCCCCGGGTTTCCGCATGTGCATGTGGCGGCACCCGACGAGGCGGGAAGTGAATTCGGTCCGCACCCGCACCACCAATCTCAAACAGTGGCAATTGCAGGTGCGAACCACGTTTCGCAATGGGCACCCTCAGGAAAAGTGTTTCCCTGCCCGTCCGAACATTGTCTGATTTGTTCGCTGTCCGACCTGGTGCGCTCGAGTGATATCACACCGGCGGGAGAGCCGGTGTTATACATTCGGTCCGCAAGATGCACCGAACACGTTCCGGATGTTGATATCTCCCGGAGCGTCTTTCGGCCGTGCCTGCCGCGCGGTCCTCCCATTGTGAGCTGAACCCCGGTTTTCCGAAGTTCCTCAGACCGCCGACGCCGTGTCGGCGATTCGGTTCACGATTGGAGAATAATATGAAATATATATCAATTGCTTTCTACCTGCTCGTTTTAACTTTTGCGCCCTGCCGGCACGGCGCATTCGCGGCGGAACCCGCCTCGAACGCCGACATTGAAACGCTGCGTGGGGAAATAGCCGGTCTGCGGTCAGAGATGTCGGCAATGCGTGAAAAATACGAAACGACCATTGCACGTCTCGAGGCACAGGTGAACAGGCTTGGCTCCGGCACCTGCGAACCGGCCGCTCCGATGCTGCAATCAGCGCAGGTCACATCATCGCCTGCCGACGAGCGGGAACGGCTCCGGCTTGTGGCCGCCGGCGCCCTTGGCGCGGCTGGCCTGGAAACGACGACGGGAGCCACGCCGTCTGCGCAGACCGTCACATTCAAGGCCGGCGAGCTGGGGCAGCAGGCGTTGAACCCCGAGATCAGCATGACCGGTGACGTCATCGCCCAGTTCCGCTCGCAAGAAGACGTGCGCGAACAGGCGCGCGGTACGTTCCGCTCGCTCGGCATTCACGGGGAATGCTATCTCGATCCGGATACCCGGTTCAAAGCCTCGTTCCCCATCCAGGAGGAAGGAACGGAAATCTGCGAAGCCTACATCTCCCGCGTCGGTTTCTCGAAAGATCTCAACCTGACGCTGGGCAAATTCCATCAGCAGTTCGGTGTCGTGGGCCGGTGGCATCAGCACGCTCTCGACCAGGTGGACTTCCCGCTCGCTCTCCGGCGTCTTTTTGGCGGCCCGCTGGAGCAGATCGGCGTTTCGTTCGACTGGCAGTTGCCGGCAGAGAAGGGAATGGGACGGGAGTTCACGCTGCAGCTCACCCATGCGAAAAATGATGCGCTGTTCGCCGAAAACACCCGGGGTATTCCCTGCCTCCTGGCTCACTACAAGCAATTCAAGGATCTGGATGCCTCGACCTATCTCGAATGGGGCGTCACCGGTCTGACGGGCACCAACGACCGCTGGAACGTGGGCGCGGCGCCGGCGATCTCCATCCATGACGAGTCGCGGCCGATCTACGCACTGGGATTCGATCTGACACGCCTGTGGGAACCCACGGACCGGATGCGGTATCGCAACTTCTGCTGGCGCACCGAGGGATATTATCTTGCCCGCGATATCATTACCGCGGCGGGAGACCGCGATACGGCACGTGCCTGGGGTGCGTACACCAACCTTCACTGGAAGCTGAACCGGATTCTCGAGTCCGGTATCCGCCTCGACTACTATCGGCCCGATTCGAAACCGTATGCCGCCGCCATCACGCCGACGGAGCTGTATCCGAATGCCCTGCACATGGTGTCGGGGCATGACCCCTACGAGTTCCAGGTCAGTCCCTACTGGACGTGGAGCCAGAGTCCCTGGGTGCATTACAGGCTCGAATTCGATTATCGCAAGGGGCACAACATGGAGCAGGATGACCGGCGCATCACGCTGCAGTGCATCTGGGCCGGCGGCCCTCATCTGCACGACCGCTACTGAAAGGGTTTGAAATATGAATAAAAATATATGTATTTGTATCGCCATCGTTGCCGCTCTGTGGGCCGGGTGCGCTCCTCTTCTGGCCGCAAACGGTTCCGAAAATGGGGAACGGCCGCTGCGCGTCGTCACGACGATTCCCGATTATGCCGACTTCGCCCGGCGGATCGGCGGCGGGCATGTCGTCGTGTCGCATATCGTCCAGGGTGACCAGGACGCCCATTTCATCAGACCGAAACCCTCGTTCGTCCAGATGCTGCGCGAGGCAGACCTGCTCATCGCGACGGGGCTCGATCTCGAAATGTGGCTGCCCACCGCCATCGACAAGTCCGGCAATCCCCGCATCAGGAGCGAGGCGGTCGGCTACGTGGCGGCCGCCCAGGGGGTGCGGATGAAGGATATTCCGACCGTCCTGTCGCGAAGCGAAGGGGGACTTCATATCTATGGAAACCCTCACATCACGGTGAGTCCCATCAACATGCTTCGGGTCATCGAGAACATCGAGATCGGCCTCGAAAAAAATGCCCCGGCGCATGCGCAGGAGTTCCGGACCCGCCTGGGTCAGCTCGAGGCCGAATTTTATAAACGTCTCTATGGATCTGAACTGGTCGAGATCCTCGGCGGAGAAACGCTGGTGAAGCTTCATCAGGAAGGCAAACTGCACGACTTCCTGAAGCAGAACACCTTCGAAGGCAAGCCGTTGTCCGACATGCTGGGCGGCTGGACGGGCAGGATGCTGCCGCTGCGTGGCCTTCCCATCGTGACGTATCACAAAAACTGGATCTACTTCTGCGACGATTTCGACCTCGTCCAGATCGATACCATCGAGCCAAAACCCGGCATTCCGCCGTCTCCGAAGCATACCAGGGAGTTGCAGGACCGGATGCGTCGCGACGGCATCAAGGTCATGTTGTCGGTCAACTACTTCGACGAGCAGACCGTCAAATCGATCGCCGAGGCGACCGGGGCGACATACCGCATGGTGCCGTACTACGTCGGCGGCTCAGCCGGCGTCGGCGATTACTTCTGTCTCGTGGACCATTGGATCGACGCTCTCGTCTCAATGGCCACCGAGGCGGGCGTGCAGGGGGGAGCGCGATGACCGGAACGGCAGGCGCGGCGAAAGCCGTGGCCGGTCCCGTTGTCCTTTGCCGAGGCGTGTGCGTCGGCTACGACCAGGACCTGGTTTTGGACGACGTCGACCTGGAAATCCCGCGAGGGGCATTCGTGCCGTTCGTCGGCCCGAACGGAGCCGGCAAGACAACGCTGTTGCGAGCGATTCTGGGGCTTCTGCCGCTTCGTGCAGGAACGATCGAGACCCCGTTCGAAACCGTGCCTGCCGGCTTCGTTCCCCAGCACCAGAGCATCGATCTGCTGTTCCCCGTCATCACGCGTGACATCGTCATGATGGGGCTGTATCCGCGCCTGGGCTGGTGGGGCCGACCGTCTCCGGCCGACCGGGAACACGTCGACCGGCTGCTGGTGCGGTTCAACCTGTCCGCCCACTCGATGAAGGCGTTTCATGAGCTTTCGGGCGGCATGAGGCAGAAGGTGCTCATCGCCCGGGCGCTGGTGACCGGGGCCGACGTGCTCGTGATGGACGAGCCGACGGCCTCGCTCGATGCGGATTCCGAGCGCGAGGTCATCCATCTCCTGCACGAACTGGCGACCAGGGACGGCAAAACCGTTTTGTTCGCCCAGCACGGCCTCGATCTCGTCCGTCACCTGACCGACGACGTATGCCGGGTGAACCACGGCAAAGCTCGCATGATGCCCTGGCGTGATCTTCATCTCGATGAACCGGAGGTGCGGGCGCATGCATGAATCCCTCGCATCGATGGTCTCGACCGTCATGGAGATCTACGGCACGGCCCTTCCGGTAGGCCTGCTGATCGCGGCTACGGGGGCCTTGTTCGGCGTGTTCGTCGTCCTCAAACGGGTCGTCTTCATCGGGGTGACGCTGTCCGAAGCCGCGGCCTGTGGTATCGCCCTCGGCCTGCTCCTTGGCTGGCCCGCGTTCGTCGGCGCCCTTCTGACGGCGATGCTGGTCGTAATCCTTCTCGGCCTGCCGTTCGAGCGGTGGCTGAATCTGCCTCGTGACACCTTCCTCGGTGTGCTGTTCGTGGCGTTCTCTGCCGGCAGTGTCGTGCTGGTCGCGAAAAGCGGCTTCGGTCTCGAGAAGGTGAAAAACCTGCTGTTCGGAAGCCTGCTGTTCGCATCACCCCATGATCTGTGGCTCATCATGGCCGTTCTGGCGCCGTGCGCGGTCTGGCTCCTGGTGAGCCTCAGGCCCACCGTCTACGCGTTCCTCGACCCCGACGCCGCGCAGGTGATGGGCATCAGGGTGCGGACGATGGAGTTCGCCTTCTTCGTCGCGCTCGGTGCGGTTGTGGCGGCC
>MWAR01000564.1 GCA_002068715.1 bacterium ADurb.Bin374 | reverse complement strand
CATCCCCTGGAGACGCTCGCTTCGGGAGCAGATCGAGCGGATGCCGTCGGTCTGCTACATTTTCGACATGACCGGTGGCCCCGAGGGAATCGCGCTGCTCCTGTTCGCGCTGTATGCCGTGGGCAGTATCGTCGCCGTCAACGCGTTCGGCGGCGACCACCAGTTCAGGGTCGACCAGATGAAAGCGGCTCTCTTCCTTGGCTTCTGCATGCTCGTCCACGTGGGACGCAGCGTCGAGTATTTCTACGTGGCCGACAAGCGTGATGGTTTTTTGTACGAGTATTCGCGGGGGCTCTTTTCGCTCTCCCGCACTCGGCTGGCCCCTTTCGGGGACCTGAAACTCTGGATCGACATCCAGCGGGGCAGCAAGGGCTCGAAGAGTTACTATCTGAAAGCGAGCGCTCCGAACGGAAAGGTCTTCGACGTCGGCGGAACCGGCTCGTCGGAATCGATGCTCCTCGAGATCAAGCGGGAGTTCGAGGCGTTCCGGAAAAACAGGCCAGACCCTCAGCGCATGGGGCTTCTCGCCAGGGATGCCTGATCAGAAGCGTGGAAATCGCCCCGGAGCCTGACGGCGGTCACTTCGCTCCCGACATGGCTTCGAGAGCACGGCGGGCCTGGTCGATCTCGCGGAGTTCCTGCAGGGCCGCGATCGCTTCGGGGTCGTCAGTCTGGCGGGACAGGGTCAACGCCGTGTATTTTTTGTAGGCGGCCTCGCGCAGGCGGCGAAGCTCCAGGTCGGTGCACCCAGCGTATTTCTCCGGCATCGTGACCGCTGACGTCCCGCTCACGGAAAGAGCGACCGAGGATACGGTCGCCGTATCGGAAGCGGTGCCGGAAGTCGGTGCGGGGCTCGTTTTGCGAAGCATCTCGAGGGCGGCGACATACTCGTCGGCAGCCCGCTCGTCGTTTTCGAGGTTCCGTATCTCGTCTTTCGTTTTCTCGCGATCGGCAAGGCGCGTGATCGGGAGTTTCGCGAGGGCGGCACGGGCGTTGGCGAGGCAGGTTTTGATCTCGCGGCGCCTGATGTCGGCCTGGTTCCAGAGCTTTTCGAGCTTCGCCGCACGGTCCGCTCCCGTACCGATTTCCCGCTGAACCGCGATCAACTGGGCGAAGAACAGCTCCTGTGGGGCCAGGGCGGCCTCGGCTTTTTCGAACTCCTGCCGGGCCTTCCATTTTTTGATCGGGGTAAACCAGCTTGTCGAGCGGGAGTTCCACATCGCCGCCCGAAGCGCGCGGTCAGCCTTCAGGAGCGCCTCGGCACGGTTTTTCAGGATCGGCGCGGCGACGGCATCGTCGAGGATCATGCAGGCCATCAGTCGTGAAGCCCTGGAGCGCGCATCGGCAAGCTTTTCGAGAGACGGACGGAACGGCCAGAACCAAGGCCACTCACGCCGGACATCCTCGATGCGCTTCACCTCGGCGATCGCGGCCGAGACGTCGGCTGCGCCGTATTTCCTGCGGCCGTCCGTCGCGAGCCCGAGAGCCGCGAACTGTCTCTGCCGTTTCGCGACGAACGCCGGATCGGTCTCGATGCCCTCTATGGCATACGCTATAATTTCAGGGAAGGTGAGATCGTGCCGGGTGAGGAGCCCGCTGACGAATCTGACGACGATCTGCTGGTGCCGTTTGTCATTGGCGATGCTCCCGCCGACGGCCTTGCCCGCGACCTCCATCAGTTCGTCCTTGAGGCCGTTCGAGATGACGCCGTCGATCGCATGGCAGGCCACGAACGTAAAAATATCGTTCGCCGTGCCGGTGCGAAGAGATTTATACAGCGCATTATACACGAATGTCTTTACTTTATCTTTCAGCGTTCCCTGTAGGGGAACCCGGACGCGATACGTACGGTCGGCGCTCTCGACCGAGGTCTTGGCCGTCTCCAACAGCCCGTGCTCGCGAAGCATGGCCGCGACGTCGGTCACGCTCCGGTCGATCAGTTCCTGGCGTTCGCCATAGAAGGCATCCATCTCGTCGAGCAATTCGGGGCGCTCCTCGAGAAGGTAGTCGGCAATGGTCCGGACACCGATGACGGTCGGCAGGAAGGCGTTTCCAGCCGTTCTGAGGCTTTCTGCGGACATCGTGGCGATCTTCGGATCGCGTTCGTGCTCCGCCTTCATCGAGGCTTCGAGCAGGCGGACCGGGAAGCTGACCGTCGCCTTGCGCAACGATTCCTTCATGTCGCGATAGACGAGAATGTCGGTGCAGAGCTCACACAGCTGATGGTTGATATACGCCGCGTTCGAAAGCGGAACCGTGACCTTGGTGGAAGGGTATCCTTCGCTCGTATGCGCCGACGGGACCTCGGCGAACAGGTGACCGGCCCAGCCCAGGGCCATCGCGACATCTTCGAGGCCGTAGCGGGAATCGCTCTTCGCCAGATCGACCATTCTCAGGATGGTCTCCGGATCGAAGTGAAACTCGCGGGGAAATCCGTCGCCGGCGTTGAACTTGATATCGGGAGCCGGACCGCCGCCGATGAACGCCGCTTTCATGCTGTCCGGAACGGCCCGCAGCAGCCGCGAATCGAGGGCAGCCGCGGACCAGGCCCGGGTATTCACGGCCAGGTGCGTCATCGGCCCCCAGGCCGACAACGGGGCGGCAAGGAGGGCCACCACAAGCACGGCACCGGTAATTCCGATTCGCAGACAACGCATACGTACCCTCCAAAAGCGCTCGTTTTCCCCAATTATACTCGCAGACACCGGAGTCCGGAGGATCCGCCTCCGTCCCAGGCTGAGCGCATGCGTTTCCTGTCGTGATCCAGATAACCGAGGGAAATGTTCATTCTATCTTTTGTATTCAGCTTCTTCCTCTGCGCCTCGGCGTCTCGGCGGTGAAACGGTCATTGTATCTCTGTGATTCAGCTGCAGTGGAAACCGAAGCCCTGGCCCGGATGCCATTCGCGAATGTCAGTTTTCCCTGGCGTGCAAGGCGGGGAAGTACCGGACGGCATCGGTCTGGCGTGCACGTTTTTCCGAATTTTTCATGATCCGATCCACCAGTCGCTGACGTTCGTTCGGGTCGGGATACCTGGAAGGGTTTTCGACCATCCGGAGCAGGCTTTCGTAATCAGGCTCGTAGACCACGCGCATGCGGACCCAGGACTCGTTATCGACGCCTTTCGGCAAGGTTCCCGTCTTCGTGATCGTCACCCTGGTCTTCAGGGGCTCTGTGGCAAGCGCGGAAAGGCTCGCTTTCTCGGGATACACATTCATATCAGGGGTCGACTCGAAATAAACTTCGACATTTTTCGGCGTGCCGATTTTCGCACGAACCGTTGCGATCAGGGGCAGCGACTTCGGCCCGACCGCTTCAGGTCCCGGTTCGAGGGTCATGACGATGTTTCCGGGTACGAGATACCTGAACTCGGACGCGGACAAAAAGTCAGTGGACAAGCCCAGCGCTCCAAGCGCGACAAGAGAACATGCGACAAATTTGTACAGAGGCTTCATAATCTGGTCTCCAGGTCTATTTTTTCTGTGTTCATAACACTTACGGTTCGATCGTTCCGCCCAGGAAGGGGTTTCGCTGATTCTTCGAGCCGACATTGACATCCTCGCCGGTTGCTCCGTCATCGGGCCTGGCTGTTTCCACGGACGCTCCACCCGGAGCGGCGGATGGCGTGGCGCGGGCTTCGACGGCGGCC
>MWAR01000563.1 GCA_002068715.1 bacterium ADurb.Bin374 | reverse complement strand
CCGCCGCAAGGGCGGGCGCCTGGTCACGCGGGACCAGGAGCGAGAAGCGCGAGCCGTCGTGCGTGAGAAGCCTGCCGTAGCGTTCGGGCGAGAAGCCTGCCGGCACGGAATCGAACGTAACCTGGAGAATGCGGTCGGCGCGGGTTTTTTTCGAGAGATCGGCGAGAGATCCGTCGAAGACCTTGGCGCCGCGATTGATGACGATGACGCGCCGGGCGAGGGCGGCGACGTCTTCCATGTAATGCGACGTCAGGAGAATGGTCGGCCGGAACCGGTCATGATACTCGAGAAGGAATGTGCGGATGCGCTTCTGCATCAGAATGTCGAGCCCGATCGTCGGCTCGTCGAGAAACAGGACACCGGGACGGTGCAGAAGGGAAACGGCAAGCTCGCAACGCATGCGCTGTCCGAGCGAGAGTTTGCGCGCCTGTATCTCGAGACAGTCCCTGATTCCCAGCATCTCGACCAGCTCGTCGCGTCTGGGTTCGAACTCGGATGACGTGAGCCCGTAAAGCTCGCGGTGGATGGCCAGCGTCTCGGCTGGCGGGAGATCCCACCAGAGGTTCTGCTTCTGGCCCATCACGAGCGAGATATTTCGCAGAAAAGCATAGTCTCGCTGAAACGGATCGAAGCCCAGCACTTGCACGCTGCCCGCGGTTGGCGGGATCAGCCCGGAAAGCATCTTCAGCGTCGTCGTCTTGCCGGCGCCGTTCGGGCCCAGGAAACCGACTATTTCACCCGGCTCGATCAGCATTTCGAGCCCTTTCACCGCGTCGATCGTCTCGATGCGAGGCCGGAAAAAAGCCGCGATGCTGGCTTTCAGCCCTTCAGCCTTCAGTCTGACGTCGAAGCTCCGGCACAGGCCGCGCGCTTCGATACAGAGCGGCGATGCGTGATCCTGCATCAGTTCACTCGTTCTTCTCGTCGTCCGGTTTGGGGGGCTTTTCCGAGGCGAGCTTCGCCGCCATGCGCTTGAGGGCCGAGGTCGGAAGCGGGGGCGGGGGAGCACCGGACTTGTCCTTCTGGCGCTTCTGGCCATGGACGTAGATCCGCATGAACCCCTCGACGTTCGAAAATATACCCATGAGTATATTGATTTCGCGATGGGTGGCCTGGGAGCGGTGGATGAACGCCCGAACGAGCTGAAACAGGCCGTCAGGATTATTCGTGGGAAGAAAATGGCACATCTTCAGCACGGAAAGCATGTGATCATACAGCCGCTGGAGCTCCTCGAACGTCGCAGGCATCTCGAAGGGGTTGTTCGGGTCGGGGCCCTTCTCGACCGGCTTGACGCCGAACTTCTGATACAGTTCATACGATATCAGAAGCACCGCCTGGGCCAGGTTCATCGAAGTGAACTCGGGGTCGGTGACGATGTGCATGGTTCCCTGACAGAATTTCAGGTCTTCCTTCGTCAGGCCCCACTCCTCACGGCCGAACAAGATCGAGACCGGCCCTTCGGAAAGGCATGGCCCGACCCGCTCGAGGCCCTTCTGGACCGTCATGTGCGGCTCGTGATACTCGCCGTGCCGGTTCGAGGTGCCGAGCACCAGCAGACTGCCGGCGACGGCTTCCGGAATGGTGTCGACGATCCTGGCCGACTCGAGAATGTCACGCGCGGTCAGCGCCATCTTGATCGCGTCGAGGTTGAGTTCGCAGCCCGGCCGTACGAGAACGAGCTCCCGCAGGCCGAAATTCTTCATGGCCCGGCACACCGAGCCCACGTTCATTGCGCCCTGCGGCTCGACGAGAACGATCCGGATGTTTTTCAGCAGAGGTTGCCTGTTCTTCATTCGTGTTGTCGGAGAAATCCTTCGGGTAAAATCAATGCCCGAAATCGGGGTGACCGGTTTCGGGCATAAAAAATAGGCTCGGGCGGACTCGAACCGCCGACCCCCACGATGTCAACGTGGTGCGCTAACCAAACTGCGCCACGAGCCTTTGAACGGAGATGAATTTACCACAGGTTCTTTTCGATGTCAATACGCAAAAATCAAATGTCCGGCTACGATCGTCGGGCATGCCGGTCTCGAAGTTGAGCATGCGTTCACGTCTTGCTGAAGAGAGGGAGTTGGGGTATGATGCCGCCTCCAGGCAAGATCAATTTCACGCACGATTTTCAATGGCAGGAACAGGAGATACTCATGACCGCACCCGTCCGCGTCCGATTCGCCCCGTCGCCGACCGGTCACCTCCACGTCGGAGGCGCCCGCACCGCGCTGTTCAACTGGCTGTTCGCCCGCCACAATGGCGGCACGTTCATCCTGCGGATCGAAGACACCGACGCGGAGCGCTCGAAGGACGTCTACACCCAGGCGATCCTCGACGGTCTTCGCTGGCTGGGCATCGATTGGGACGAAGGCCCAGACAAGGACGGAGGCCACGGCCCCTACTACCAGACCCAGCGGCTTCACCTGTACCGCAGTGCCGTTGAACAGCTCCTGCGCGAAGGAAAGGTGTATCACTGTTTCTGTTCGCCCGAGACGCTCTCGGCGATGCGCGAAGAACAGATGGCGCGCAAGGAGGATCCGAAATACGACGGCCGCTGTTCGTGCCTTTCCCGGGAAGAGGTCGAGAAGCGCATCGCGGCCGGCGAGAAGTTCACGCTGCGCCTGCGCGTAGCGGCCGGCGAAAACGTCGCCTGGAACGACCTCACAAAGGGCGAGCTGTCGTTCGGTTCGCACCTGCTCGACGACCTGGTCGTCGTGAAATCTGACGGCTTTCCGACATACAACTTCGCCGTTGTCGTCGACGACTCGCTGATGAAGATCACCCACGTGATCCGCGGCGAAGACCACATCTCGAACACCCCGAAGCAGATCCTCATCTATAGGGCGCTCGGCTACCCGGTTCCGCAGTTCTCGCACATCCCGATGATCCTCGGCTCCGACCGATCGCGGCTCAGCAAACGGCATGGGGCGACCTCGGTCATCGATTACAAGGAAATGGGCTTCGAGCCCGAGGCGTTCCGCAACTTCCTCGCCCTGCTCGGCTGGTCGCCAGAAACCGGGGCCGAAGTGCTGACGCAGGATGAGATGTTCAAGCTGTTCACGCTCGACCGCGTCAGCTCCCACGGCGCCATCTTCAACATGGAGAAGCTCGCCTGGTTCAACGCCGAATACATCAAGAAAATGGATGGCGCGACGGTGCTGAACCGCTGCCGACCCTGGCTCGAAAAGCTCCCCGGCTTCCCCGGTGAGTATGACGCCGCACGCCTCGAGAAGATGGTCGGTCTGTATCGCGAACGCATGAAAACCTTCAACGAGATCGAGTCCCAGATCGGCTGGTTCTTCGCCGAGCCCGCCGAGTTCGATGCGAAGGGCATGGAAAAGGCCGCCAAGATTGCCGATCGCGCCGTGTTGCTAACCGAGCTGATCGCGCGTCTCGAAGCGCAGGCCGATTTTTCCGAAATACCGCTCGAAGCTCTCATTCGCGGCTTTGCCGAGGAAAAAGGTCGTAAAGTAGGCGATATTATACACCTCTGCAGGTTGGGTCTGAGCGGCCGGACCGCGACGCCAGGCCTGTTCGAGAGCATGGCCGTTCTCGGCAAGCCTTCGAGCATCAGACGCCTGAAGACTTTCGTGACCCGGATCTGATCGAAGCCGGGATGCACCTTTCGAGGAGATATTCATGAACGCCCGTCGCAAACTGCCGACCCTCTACCTAGCATCCCAGTCGCCCCGCCGGCGTGAGATCCTTGCCGACCTCGGAATCCCGTTCAAGCTCAGGAAGTCCCCGTATCATGAGACAACGAGCGATGTCGTCGGCCTCGTGCCGAACGAGCAGGCCGCGCGGCTCGCCGGCTTGAAGGCGGTCCATGCCGCCACGGGCCTCGACGAGGGGATCGTGATCGGCGCCGACACGATCGTGGTGCTCGACGAACACGTGCTCGGCAAGCCACGCGATCGCGACGACGCCCGGCGCATGCTTGAGATGCTGTCCGGAAGAACCCACCGGGTCATCACGGGAATATCGCTCGTCGACCCGAAGAGCGGCCAGACCGTGACGCACGCCGAATCCACCAACGTCGTGTTCAAGCAGCTCAGCGAGCGCGAGATCACCGACTATATCGACACGCCCGAACCCTACGACAAGGCCGGAGCGTATGCGGTCCAGGGGCTGGCGTCGCTGTTTGTCGAACGCATCGAGGGCTGTTACTATAACGTCGTCGGATTCCCCGTCGTGGCGTTCGGAAACCTGTTGAAACATATCGGTATCGATATTATGGACTACGTGAACAGGGCGGAAAAAGTGTCATGACGCATCCGACGATGACGGGATGCCGGAGGTTTCACCCATGCGTATAGCCGTTTACCCCGGGAGCTTCGACCCGTTCACGAAAGGTCACCTGGACATCCTGAACCGCGCGGCGAAAGTGTTCGATCACGTGATCGTGGGCGTGCTGGTCCATCCCTCGAAACGATGCCTTTTCTCCCCTGAACAGCGCGTGGAAATGATCAACGATGTGCTGAAGGAGAGCGAGAACGTCCGCGCCATCCACTTTGACGGCCTTCTAGTCGATTTCTGCCGGCAGGTTGGTGCCTGCGCCATCATCAGGGGCCTGCGGGCCGTTTCCGATTATGAATACGAGCTTCAGATCTTTTCGGTCAACAAACAGCTCGCCCCTGGCCTGGAAACTGTGTTTCTGATGTCGTCGACCCAGTATTCCTTCCTCAGTTCGAGCATCGTCAAAGAGGTGGCGAAATACGGCGGCGATGTGTCGACGATGGTTCCGCAGGCCGTCGAAGCATTTCTGAAACGTCGTTTTTCGGGCGCATCCGCGGAATGAAGGCATGTTCAATGTGTTGGGAACGCTTTTTTTACAACGGAATGGTTCTGTGGTAGAGTCGAAAAAGGACATTTTCTGACCGATTGTTCGCGAGGCCGTTCAATTCGTTCAAATCATCGAAGCGCCGCTTATACGAGAAGAGACATGATGAAAGTTCTGATTGCAGACGACGAACCGATGCTGCGGGAAATCCTGCGGGAACTCGTTACCATGCGCGGGCACGACGTCATTCTCGCCTCCGATGGGAAGGAAGCCCTCGAGCTGTTCAAGAAGGAAACCCCTGACCTCGTCATCTCGGACATCATCATGCCCCAGATGGACGGCCTGAAGTTCCTCTCCGAGATCCGTCAGCTCGATCAGGACACGCTCGTCGTCATGACGACCGGCCTCGGCAAAGAGGAGTTCACCCTCGAAGCCCTCAGGCTGCGAGCGAACGATTTCATCAAGAAGCCGATCGAACCGAGCATTCTTTTCCCTCTGATCGACAAATACGCCGGCATCGTCGAGTCGCGGACGCGCCTGAGTGAGACGCTCAACTACTGTGTGCGCCGGTCTAGCACGATGAAGATCGACAACCGGATGGAAATGATTCCGATGGTCGCTCAACGGCTCCTGATGGAAACATACGATATGATTCCCCACGATCAGCGGCTCGGGCTCAAGATCGCCCTGGTAGAGCTGCTCGCGAACGCCGTCGAGCACGGGAACCTGAATATCACCTGCGAGGAAAAACAGTCTGCAATGGAAGAGAGCCTCGAGGGAATCGACAACCTTCGTGAAGAGCGGCTTCGTAACGATGAGTTCGCGCGCCGGCGCGTGACGATCGACTTTGTCATGAGTCCGGAATCCTGCGAATGGACGATCACTGACGAAGGACTCGGCTTCGATTTCACCACCCTGCCGAACCCGCTCGACCCCGAAAACCTGGCCCAGCCGAACGGCCGTGGCATTTTTCTCGCCCGGCTCAGCTTCGAAGAACTGGAATTCCTGGGAAAAGGCAACTCCGTGCGGGTTCGGAAGCTCCTCCCCCGCACGTCGCAGAAACCCTGACGGAAATTCTCCGTTCGCCTGAAATCAGTTCTGCGCGGCTTTTTCGCGGCCGCCGATTTCCTTGAGTTTGTCGGCGTAGAATGGCGACATCGATCTCAGCTTCGATACGATATCGGGCAGAACATTCAGCACATGGTCGACGTCTGCATCGGAGTTGAACCGCGAAAGCGAGAAGCGGACCGAGCCGTGGGCATACGTGAACGGCACCTGCATCGCCATCAGGACGTGCGACGGTTCGAGACTGCCGCTGGTGCAGGCCGAACCCGAGCTGGCGGCGATGCCGGCGGCGCTCAGGTGCAGAAGGATCGCTTCTCCCTCGATGAACTCGAAGCCGATGTTGGTCGTGTTGGGAAGCCGCCACTGCGGATTCCCGTTGATGTGGGAGTAGGGGATCCGCTTGAACAGTCCTTTCTCGAGCCGGTCACGGAGCTGGCGGACGCGGTTGTTCTCCTCGAACATCGCGTTCATGGCGACCTCGCATGCCTTGCCCAGGCCGACGATATACGGGGCATTCTCGGTTCCCGCGCGCCGGTTTCGTTCCTGGTGGCCGCCGAGCATGAACGGCGAAATCCGGGTGCCGCGGCGGATATACAGCACGCCGATTCCCTTCGGGGCGTGGAGCTTGTGGCCCGATATCGAGAGCAGGCTCACCGGCATCTTTTTCATATCGAGCGGTATTTTTCCAGCCGCCTGGACGGCGTCGGTGTGGAAGGTGACGCCCTTCCCGGCGCAGATTTCCGCGATTCTGTCGATCGGGAACAGGGTGCCGGTCTCGTTGTTGGCGGTCATGATGCTGACGATCGCCGTCTCGGAGGTTATCGCGGCCGCGAGTTCGTCGAGGTCGAGGTTGCCCTTCGTGTCGACGGGGAGCTCGGTGAGGCGATACCCTCTTTTCGCCATGTAGCGACAGACGTTCAGCACGGCGGGGTGCTCGACCTTTGTCGTGATGATGTGACGCTTTTCCGGGTGGGCCTCGCAGACCCCGCGGATAGCGTGGTTGTCAGACTCGGTGCCGCAGGAGGTGAAGACGATTTCTTCGGGCTGGGCGTTGAGAAGCGCGGCGACTTGTGCGCGGGCCTCCTCGAGATGCCGGGCCACCTGGCCGCCGAAGATGTGCATCGAGCTCGCGTTTCCGTAGAGTTCTTTGAAGAAGGGGACCATCGTCTCGAAGACTTCCGGGGCGACGCTCGTCGTGGCATTGTTGTCGACGTAGACGGTTCGATCGGGAGCTGACATGGGTGTCTCCCTCCTTTGATTATTCCTGTTGGACGACGACGATCTCCGGTGCGACCCTGCGGCGGAGCGTGTCCTGGACCATGAACTGCAGCGTGGCGGTCGAGCTGACGCAGTGGGCGCAGGCCCCCTGGAGCTTGACTGTGACGGTCACGCCGTCGATATCGATCAGCTCGATGCCGCCGCCGTCGGCGCGAAGATGCGGAGCGATCTCGCTTTCGATCACGTTCGCGATCAGCTGCATGCGCTGGATGTTCGTGAGCTTTTTCGGAGTCGATCCGGATTCGGCGGCGACGGCTGGTTTGGGGGCTCTCGCCGCGACCATCTCGTCGAGGATGCGTTTGAT
>MWAR01000562.1 GCA_002068715.1 bacterium ADurb.Bin374 | reverse complement strand
GCCCGCCGAGAAGATTGAGCAGGGTCGATTTGCCAGCGCCGCTCCGACCGGTGATGACACTGATTTTTCCCTGCGGAAAACCAGCATCGATCTTGTCGAAGACGGGGATCTCCCGTCCGTTTTTGACGTAGCTCTTTTTCAGGTTGCAGCCCTGCAGGATGTATCCATTCTGGTTTTCCATAGGTTCCTCGTGTGTGGTTAAAGTTGCCGAAGAGTTTCAGCGGGTTTCAGATGAACGGCACTGAAGGCAGGAACGAGCCCTGCGATCATTCCCGAAAGGAGCGAAACGAGCAAGCCGATTCCGATGATCTGCGCGGAAATGTAGGGGGTGAAGTCAGGTTTGATCATCGTTCCGAGGGGAAGCGTGGAGATGGCCGCAATCCCAGCCATACAACCGATGACTCCGCCCGCAACGGCCTGGAACGCCGATTCCGCGACCACCTGCCGGAAAATCAGGTGGTTCGCCCAGCCGATCGATTTCAGGATGCCGAAATCGCGACGCCGTTCCACGATTGAAGCGTATTGGGATTTCATCGAGAGAAGCACCACGCTGATGACGAAAACTATCTCGAGAAGGATGAGCGTCTTCTGATTTATACCAAGAACTTTGGAAGCCGGCTGGTAGCAGGCGTAGGACGTCACGATGCCGGCTTTCAACAGTTCCTTCACCTTTTCGATTGCCTCGTTCTGCCGCAGGGCGTTGGCGACCTCGACGAGGATGACGTTCATTTCGTTTTGGAGAGGGGTGCGTAATCGTTTGCTGATGAGCTTTTCTGCTTCGACGAACGGAATGTAGACATCTGCTTTTGCAGGCCGGACGCCGGGATTGACGATGCCTTTCACGCGGAAGGTCTCGCCGCCGACCGATATCGACGCCCCGGTAGTCAGCCCTTTCGTCTCGGCGAATCCCTGTTCGAGCATCACGACGCCAGTATCCTGGGGCGTGATGAACTCGCCGCTGATCACGTCGCCCTTCGCACAGCAGGTCGAGCCTACCGCCTGTTTGTTGGCCGGGTCGAAACCTCCGACGGAAAAGACGTTCCCGGTGGTACCCTCGCGCATTCTGAACAGGAGGTAGGGAGACGCGTCCTTGATGAGTTCGGGAAACTTCAGAAGTTCGTCGAGTTTTTCCTTCGAAATGACCCGAGTCGGAACCGTGTTTGCCAGGAAGCCTTCATAAGAAAGATCGAGCGCTACTTTGATGCCGACCTGCGCATCCTCGATGACCGGCGCCGGATTAGTCGCGTCTTCCGGCTTGGCGGGAACGAAGGCCATGAAGTGCGTGCCGGTTCCCGACATGATTTCCTTCATGGCGGCGTCAGAAAAGAGGAACAGATGCCCGAGAACGACCATGATGCCGATGGCGAGCGAAAATCCGAACGCATTGCCGAGCGCCCGACCTTTGTGCCGCGTGATCTCTCTGCCGGCGCATACGAAGATTTTCCTCATGGAATAGCCTCCTTCCTGCGTTTCACGGGAGATTGGATCTTCGGCGCCAGGGCGACGACGGGTTTCGGTGAACAGCAGCACGTTTTTTTCTTAGGCGTCGTGGCCTTGCAGATCAGCAAGAGAAGCCTGGCCAGCGTATCGCTGTAGCGCGTCAACGTCGTCGCCCATGTTTCCAGACACGCCCGCCCCTTGGGGGTTATGGCATACAATCGCTTTGCCGGCCCTTTCTGATCGGTGTCCCAGCTCGACGTGACGAGTTCCGTCGTTTCCAGGAAGTTGAGGGCCTTGTAGATGGAGGGGGCCTTCGGGCTTTCGGTTTCGCCGTAGAGAAGCGAACCGATTTTTTTCTTGATGCCATACCCGTGGCAGGTTTCGCCGGCCAGGATTGCCAGAAGGGCCGGTTGAACCAGCTTTTCAAGAGAGCTTCCGGTGCAGGGGCAGTTCGATTCGAATTTCATCGGCATCTCCAGATTAAATAAGAGTCAGTAGCTATATTCATTAGCAGAATAGTAAGGTTGTAGATCTAGCATGTCAAGTGAACCATCTTGAAGACAGGATGAACTCAACCGAACCGGTCTTGACGGGGAGCTTCCCGTGCCGCTATGCTGACGGCGTCCATCGCGGCAGTATCAGAATCGAACCATGCGAGGTGTATATCTCAATGTATAAAATAATGGCAGAGGCGTCGTTTTCCGCCGCCCATCAGCTTGTGAGGCATCCGGGAAAATGCAGGGCCCTTCATGGGCACAACTGGCGTGTGCAGGCGATCGTCGGGGCCGAAACACTGGACGATCAGGGGATGGTCGTCGACTTCTCGGTGCTGAAAAAGGCGCTGGGAGAGCTGTGCGACCGGTTCGATCACCTGATGGTCAACGAAGTCGCGCCGTTCGACCGGATTCCGCCGACGGCCGAGAATTTCGCGAAGCTGTTTTTCGACGAACTCGTCATACGGGTCGGCACCAACCGCGTCCAGGTGATCGCGGTGCGTGTCTGGGAGACCGATCGCAACGTCGCGGAGTATTCGATATGACGAACAGACCACTTGCGGTCGTTGTCGCCTCGGGGGGGATGGACTCGTGCGTCTCCGCTGCCATCGCCCTTCAAACCTACGATCTCGCCATGTTCCACCTGAACTACGGCCAGCTAACCGAGGCCCGCGAACTCCGCGCGTTCCGTGAACAGACTGCGTTCTATAATGCAAAGCATATATTGGAGGTCGATGCCGGCCATTTCCGCCAGATCGGCGGCAGCGCCCTCACCGACAGAACGCTCGCCGTTCCCGACGCGAAGAATCTCGGAAAAGGCGTTCCGGTCACCTACGTCCCGTTCCGCAACGCCAACATTCTCGCGATGGCCGTTTCCTGGGCCGAGGTCATCGGCGCCGTGCGTGTGTTCATCGGTGCCGTCGAGGAAGACTCGTCGGGCTACCCCGACTGCCGCGAGAGCTTCATCGACGCCTTCAACGTCGCCATCCGGGAAGGAACCCGTCCGGATTCGGGAATCCGTGTCGAAGCACCGCTTCTTCATCTCAGTAAAGGTCAGATCGTCACGAGGGGCCTCGAACTCGGCGCGCCCCTACACCTTTCCTGGAGCTGTTATCAGGGCGAAGCGGAAGCCTGTGGCACCTGCGAATCCTGTGCCCTTCGCCTCCGCGGCTTCGCCGCAGCCGGCGCGACAGATCCCATCCCGTATGCAAAACCGTCCGCATGAACCCAGCCGTTGAATCCCGAAATAAGGAATTCGTTACAAAAACATCGCCCCCGGATCGATTCCGGGGGCGATGTGCTTATTGATATATAACAGGATCAGTTGAACTTGAAGATCTCTCCGTCGATAACCAATACCTCGAGCTTCGATCGGATGTCGAGCGGGTGGCCGCTGAACAGGCCCACGTCAGCGTCGTAGCCTTTGCGGATGTGGCCGACCCGGTTGGCGATGCCGAGCATCTTCGCCGGCGTCTCGGTGATGCATTGCAGGGCGCGCTTTTCGTCGAGGCCATACTGGACGGCCATGGCGGCGGCGATGCGGAGCGTTTCGACCGGCAGACCCGGGTAATCGCAGGTTAGAGCGACTTCGACGCCGGCGTCGAGGAGTTGGACGACGCTCGAGAAGATGCGGTCGCGCAGCTCGGTCGAGCGTTCGGCGACAAGAAGCGGCCCCAGCACGACGGGGATCTTTTTCGCGGCGAGGATGTCGGCGACCTTGTGAGCCTCGATTCCGTGTTCGATGACGAGCTTGAGCTTGAACTCGTCTGCGAGCCTGACGGCAGCCATGATGTCCTC
>MWAR01000561.1 GCA_002068715.1 bacterium ADurb.Bin374 | reverse complement strand
GACATCGGCGGGGTGGCCGCCCCGGATGATGTTGAAGGCGATCTCCATCGTGCCGTAGCTGACTTCGATGGCGTCGACCTCCCACCGGTCGATGCGACGGACGTAGGACTTCATCAGGTCGATGGTGATGCCGGGCGAGCGGTCTTCGGAGCCGCTCAGCTTCAGAAAAATGGGAATCCCGCTTCGCTCGCGGATTCCCGCGATGATTTCCTCGAGAAACAGCAGATGGTCGGCGCCGTACCGGTCTTTCCGGCGATTGGTGTGGGGGGAGAGAAACTGGTGAATGAGGTATCCGTGAGCGGCGTGGACCTGGATCCCGTCGAAGCCGGCCTGCTCGGCGCGCACGGCGGCACGCACGAATTCGGCGACTTTTTCCCGAACTTCAGCTTCGGTGAGCGTGCGGACGGGGGAAAGGAAATACCGGCACCTTACTGGGCCTGCACCCACGACCGGATGTCCGGTTGATGCGGAGCCGGTCTGGCGACCGGTATGAGCGATCTGAAGGATCACTTTCGTCGCGGGATTCGCCTTCCGGACACGGGCGAGCACACGGGCCCACGGCTCGATCTTGTCGTCGGCGTCGATAGCCGGCTGGTGCGCCTGCAGGGCCCGGCCCTGGCACGAGACGGCGGTGAAGCCGGTGATGATGGTACCGGCGTCTCCTCGGGCGAGGTCGGTGAACAGCTCGGCCTGGAGTTCGGTCGGGAAGCCGTCGGGGGTCGCCATGTTGTCATACGTCGCCGCGCGCACCATGCGGTGGGGCAGGGTGATGCGCTTCAGCCGGAGGGGTTCGAACATGTCGTCTCAGCCTTTCACGTCGTCCTGGAGGCCGAACAGGAACCCGATGAAGACGTATGTGATGCTGAACAGATACAGCGCCAGGATGCCGTTGAAGATCGAGATGAGCGCCACCTGGCCGCAGGCGCAGGCCCGAAAGTTCGTGGCGTTAGAGAAGAAGGCCTTCGGGCCGACCGGGTAGCGGTAGAACCTGACCGCCGTCCAGATCTGGAGGAAGACCGTCATGGTGCCGCAGTAGATGAAATACTCGGTATACGGAAACGGCATCCAGTCCATGGATCGGAAAAAGAAGAACGCGAACGTGGGCAGGAAGGCGCCGAGGATGCCGACTTTGCGGGCTGTGTCGAGACCGTATCGGACGATGAACGTCTTCTTGCCGGCGGCCCGGTCGCCTTTATAGTCCTTGAAATATGTGTAGTAGGTCATCAAACCGTTCATGAGGGCGACGAGAAACAGCGCGCAGAGACGGTTCGAGGTCACGAGCGGGGTCGGGGTCGGGCCGGAGGCGAGGAAACCGTAGAGCGTGCAGTTGGAGATCATCAGGCCGAAGATGACGTTTCCCCACAGCCCCCAAGCCTTGCTGTGATTGTACACGACATTCAGAACGAGTCCCGCGACGACGGGCACGATCGAAAACGGGTTGAGAACATATGAAATCACGATCGTGATGCCCATGAGAACGGCGGAAACCCGGAGTGCCCATTTCGGGTTCAGCTCGCCGGTGACCATCGGCCGGTTCGGCGCGTTGATCCTGTCTTCGTCGAGGCCGAGCCAGTCGTTCACCACCTGATTGATGCCCCAGCTCGCGAACAGCATGACGAGAATCAGACCTTCACGCCAGTAGTCGCTCTCGGACATCGCGGCCCCATGTGTGCGGGAACGAACGTCGTAGTAGAACGACACTCCCAGCCAGCCGGCGATGCCGGTGATGAATGCGTAATACAACCGCATCGTTTTAATATATGCAAATATAAATATTTTGACCTTCTCGAAATTCATGAGTGCCTCCCCGTCAGGGATTCCCGGAGGTCCGGCTTTGTCAGGAAAAGGGCCGCATTGTGACCGCCGAACCCGAACGAAACCGAGACGGCCGACTCGATCGGCATTTCGACGGTTTCTTTCACCAGGTTGAGATCCGGCATCGGCTCACCGAGAATATTGCCGTGGATTTTCCCCGCCCCGATGGTGTGGCCGATGAATCCCTTGGTCGAGTTGATCAGCGGCTGATGCGCGGCATCTCCGAACAGGCGCCGAATCGCGGCGGCCTCGATCTGGTCGTTCATGGGCGTTCCGGTTCCGTGCGCGTTGAAATATGCAGGGCGACATCCGTCGAGCAGGTCTTCGAGAAGGGCATCGATGGACACCCCGGAGTCTTCCATCCGGACGATATTATGCGCATCGCTATTCATCGCATACCCGGCGATTTCCGCATAGACCCGTGCAACGCGGCGACGGGCATGTTCGAACTCTTCAAGCACGAGGACACAGCCGCCGCCTTCGCTGAACAAAAAGCCTGAGCGCTCTGTCGAGAAAGGCCTGGGAATTCCGTCGGGCGAGGTCGTGAGGGCACCAAGGGCATCGAACCCTCTCATCGTCGAACCGGATGGGTCCTCGAGACACTCGACACCGCCGGCGATGGCTGTATCGCAGTACCCGTCGGCGATTTTTCGATACGCCTCGCCGATCGCACAGGTTCCCGAGGCACAGGCGGCGTTGAGGGTCCAGGCGGGGCCTTTGATGCCGAACAAGATCGAGACCCAGGCGGCTGCTGCGTTCGTCATCATCATCGGGATGATCATCCGGTTGAACCGCGCCGCGGTGTGTTCACCGAGATGCGCCAGGTGGGACTGAAAGGCGGTTTTCAGGGTGCTGATGCCGACCCCGAGGATGACGGAAGCCCGTTCGACATTCTTCAGTCCGGCGTCACGCAGCGCAAGATGGGTGGCCGCGACGGCGATCTGGGATGTCTTTTCCATCACGTTCTCGTATTTCGTCTCGACCTCGTCTGGCAGCCGAAAATCCGGAAACGGCGTGTAATACCTGGATTTGAAACGGCACCTGGCCTCGTATGCGGCGGGGATCTCCTTCACGTTCGTTTCGCATGCGAGGAGGCGGTCGAAGAAGTCGCGTTTCCCGATGCCGATGGATGTGATCGGACCGATACCCGTCACGACGACGCGTCGTTTCATCGTCTTCATTCCTCAACCGGCGGCAGCGAAATACTGCCTGGCAATTCGTGGAATGGCTTCCAGGACGGTGCGGAGAGACTGCTCGCTCAGATGTGCTCCGGCGATGAGGCGGAGGCGCCCGTCGTCGAGGGGAACCGAGGGGTGGATGAACGGCGTCGTGAGGATCAGTTCCTCAAAAAATGCCTTTGCAAGTCGAATTGTCCGTATCGAGTTTCCCGCCTCGATTGCATTGATGGGGGCATCGCCGGGAATGACGGCGAAACCGGCCGAGGTCAGGGCATGTCTGATGCGGTCACGGTTTTCTCGCATCCTGGCGCCGATGCGGTCGAATTCGGTTTCGATGATTCCCAGGACCGCACCTACGCCTTCCAGCGTGCCCGGCGTGACGGCCGTGGAATAGATGAGATGGGGGCAGTAATACCGGAGGTGATCGATCAGGACCTTTCTGCCGGCGATCACGCCGCCGGCGTTTGCAAGCGCTTTGCCGAGCGATGCGGTGTAGACGCCGTCGAAACCGGCGATATCGAAATGGTCTAGAACGCCGCCCCCACGCATGCCGATGACACCGATCCCGTGCGAGTCGTCAATGATGGGAATCGCCCGGTATTCTATGCACATTTCTATAATATCCCGGAATGGCGCGATGCTGCCCTCGGTCGAAAAGACCGACTCCGTGACGACGAACGCCTGCCGGACATCCTTCAGCTTTCCCAGGATCGACCTCAGATGGTCGGGATCGTTGTGAAGAAACGGGCGGATCCTGCAGCCGACCGCGCGGGCGCCCTGAACG
>MWAR01000560.1 GCA_002068715.1 bacterium ADurb.Bin374 | reverse complement strand
TCGATGCGGCGGTGCCGACGAAACATCTGCCGATCCTGGCCGAGATGCTCCCGCTGCTGGAAAAACGCCTGAGGCGCGAATATGCCGCGGGTGATCCATCGATCGAACTTCGGATCATTCCCATCCTGGGAGCCGTTCCAGATGCCCTGTCCGTGAACGACACCCGCCGGTTCACCGAGTTCATTCTGGACCTGCCGTGCGGCGTCCAGCAGATGAGCACCCAGTTCCCCGGTCTCGTCGAAACCTCGATGAATCCAGGCGTCATCTCCACGGCGACCGGCTCCGTCATCCTCATCTCGCATCTGCAGAGCTCCAGCCTGCGCGTCATCGCCGAACTCGGGGAGAAACTCCGACAGATCGTCGGTCGCATCGGCGGCACCGTCGAGGCCGGCGTTCCGTATCCTCCGTGGCAGACGAGCCCCGATGCACCGCTTGTTAAAAAAGTATCAGATTTATATAGCGGATTGGGCGGGTCCGCGATGCGTCTCAACGTCGTTCACGCGGGACTCGAATGCGGCGCCATCGGCGAGCTGATTCCCGGAATGGAAATGGTTTCCTTCGGGCCGACGATCGAGAACGCGCATACGCCGAACGAGCGCGTGCGGATCGACAGCGTCGAACGCCTCCGGAAGCTGCTCGTCCTTCTTCTGAGGGAACGCCTCTGAGCGATGTGCCGGAACGCGTGACGAGCGGGGAACGGGACGCCGTGCCCCTGCTGCGGTTCGCCGTTCCGTTTTTCCTGCTCGGCGCCGTCCTGTTCCTCGTGACGGCGGGATGCCGCGTCAGCGGCGGAGGAACGCCTTCCATTGGGGCTGCGGCCGCGGCGCCCGACCAGGGAATCCTGCTCGGCCGGGTTCTGGCGAACGAGGCCCTGGTGAACGCATCGATGCTTGCTGCCGACGGAGGGCTGGTGCCAGTTCCCGGTGCCGAGGTGTGGATCGAAGGCCTTCCTTTTTTCCCACACGCGGTGACGAATGCATCCGGGGAATATATATTCGAACATATTCCATTGGGAGCCCATCGGCTGGTGGCCTCCTACACGAGCAGGTTGACGAGAATGCCGCTGAAATGCCGCTCCGGGGCTCTGGTCGTGGCCGCGGGGCAGCCGGCCGAATTCCCGGCCATGAGTCTTTTTGCGGCGACGAAAACCGTCTCGGGCGTCCTGCGCGATGCCGTCGGGACTCCTCTCCCTGCCGATATGCGAGTGATTGTCTGGGGCGAAATCATCACGACACGGGTCGGTGGCTGTTTCTACGGCCCGCCGCTCCCGACGGCGGAAACCCTGACCGACCTTTCGGTCCTCCCGACATCGGCATCGACCTCGCCGACGTCCCGCCCGGCCAGTTCGACAGTGATGGTGCCGCTCGTGACGCGCGGGACATCCCAGCAGATCGATGTGACGATCCCCGTGACGCCGGGCGAGACCGTGCTGAACCATCCCCCGGTGGTCCGGCTGACGCTCCCAAAAACGGTGCTCCTCCCGGGAGAGCGGATCATCTGCGCCGCCGCCGCAACCGACCCGGATCCGGCGGACCAGGCGAAACCGATGTCCATCTCGTGGTCGGCCTCCATCGGAACGATCGTGAAAACCGCCACCGATGCCTTTTCAGCCGAGTTCACGGCTTCCCTGTCGACGGGAACGGCGACGATTTCGGTATCGGTGGCTGATGCACGGGGCGCGACGAGCACGGCTTCCCTGCGTCTTGCCGTTTCCGAAACCCAGGGGGGGAATGCTTCCGAGACGGAGGAAGACCTCACGCCGCCGACCGTTGTCCTGAGTTCCACGGCCGGCTCCGTGGCGAACGCGGCGTTTCCGGTGACGATCGCCTTCAGCGAAGACGTATTCGGGTTCGATCTCTCGAAGCTGACGATCGGGAATGGAACTGCCTCCAATCTCCAGCGAACGACGGCGAATCGTGTCTATACCTGCACGGTTGCCCCACTCGTACCCGGGCTCGTCACCGTCGATCTCGCGGCCGGCAAGGTCGTCGATGCCGCGGGGAACCCGAATCTTGCGGCTGCGCGGTTCACCAGAAGCTATGGAATGGATGCGCCTACCGTCGTGTTTTCATCCACCGCACCGCAGACGACGAACGAGGTGATCCCCCTCACGATCACCTTCAGTGAGGAAATCACCGGTTTCTATCTCTCGAAACTGACTGTGAAGAACGGCGTCGCGAGCGACCGGCGAATGACGGTTTCCAATCGTGTCTTCACCTGCATCGTCACGCCTGCCACGACTGGAACCGTCACCGTCGATCTCGCGGCGGACAAGGTTTTCGACGCCTCCGGTACCGGAAACATCGCTGCTGCCCGCTTCATGCGCATGTATGATGCCCGCCCGGCCGTCACTCTCTCGACCACGGCATCGGCAACGACGAATGCTTCGTTTCCCGTGGTCGTAACCTTCAGCGAAAAGGTCTCCGGGTTCGATCTCGCGAAGCTCGCCATCACGAACGGAACGGCTGGTGATCTCCGGACCATCGAGGAAAATCGCATCTTTTCCTGCATTGTCACTCCGGCTGCGAACGGAAGCGTCACGATCGATCTGGCGGCCGGAAAGGTCATCGACGGCGTTGGAAATGGGAATCTGGCGGCAAAACAGCTCTTCAGGACGTTCGATAACATTCCGCCCACGGTGGCGCTGACGTCGCTTTCCCCTCATGCGACGAACGCAACGTTCTCCGTCACGATCACCTTCAGCGAAAAGGTCTTCGGCTTCGATCTCACGAAACTCACGCTGGAAAATGCCGTTGCGCGCAATCTGCAGACGCAGACGGAAAACCGTGTCTACTCCTGCACCATCCATCCCCTCGTGTCCGGGAACGTCACGGTCGACCTGTTCGAGGACAGTGTGAGCGATGCCGGCGGAAACGGAAATGTCACCGCCACGCAGCTCGCCCGCCTCTACGACAACATTCCTCCGGACAATCAGAATGCGGTTCTGTCGAAGAGCTGGGCCGTCCGGGGCAGCGAACCGATCGGGATTCTTCCGAGCGGTGACGCCTACAACACCATCTGGCTGGCTCCCGAGGGAACGACGACGTTCGCCCACTCCCAGAGCATGACGAGCGTGTATGGGGAGGCAACGAGCATTCTCGCACCCGCTCTCGAGGGAGCCTATCGGCTTTTCGTCCAGGATTTCGCGGGAAACGTATCGTCGGCATCGACGGCCATCGTCCAGGTCGACAACACGGCGCCGGGGAATCAGAACACGGTCCTGGCTGCCAACGCATGGGTGCGTCCCGGGCTCTCCGTTGCGATCGAATCGAGCGGCGACACTGGCAATACGGTCTGGCTCGCTCCCTATGGCACGACGCTGTTTTATCCGGCGGCGAACATGACCAACGCCAGCGGAACTTCGTTATCCATCACGGCCCCTCTCACAGAAGGCAATTATAGGATATATATCATTGACAATGTCGGAAACGTTTCCCAGCCGTCGTCCGCCCAGGTGACGATCGATGCCGTGCCTCCGTCGTTCTCGACGACATACCCTCAGACGGCCAACGTGACGATGTCGGCGGCGGATATCCTCGTGAAACTTTCCGAGGATGGAATAGTGTATTTCAAGCATTATACATCGGAACAGTCTGTCATGACGGCGGCGGGCCTCAAGGCTGGTGGAGATGCATTCCCCCAGTCGAGCGGAGTCGAGGGAACCATCAACCTGATGAATCTCGAGCCGAACACGCTGTATCACGCTTACTTCGCCATCGAGGACAACGCGGGAAATCTCAACCCGAACGTCGTCAGCCTCTCGTTTGAGACGAGCGCCTACGGCTATGGGAATTAGCGACGCCGGCGTAAGGTCTCCGGCAGCGCTTCGGGCAGCAGCGGCGCGTTTTCAGCCGGCGGATTCATCCAGGTGGGTCTGGTGTCGGCTCTTGTCGGAAACTCCATGAAAAGGGTCCGGAGTTCGATGTTGCCGCTGCCCCGGGCGATATCGGCGGAAGAGTGGCCGTATCCTTCGCGACGATTTGGGTCGGCCCCGGTCTCGAGCAGATATCGCGCGCATTTCGGATGACCCCGATGGGTTGCCGCATGGAGCGGCGTCCATCCGTTTATCCGTTCGGCGTTCGGGTCGAGACGCATGATCAGAAGCTGCTTCACCCACTCGTCGAGCCCGCTCTCGGCCGCGCAGTAGAGGGCTGTGTAGCCGTTCTTGTCGACGGCCTTGATGTCCGCGCCCGCATCGACGAGCACTTTCGCGGCTTCGCCCTGTTTCCTGGCAAGCGCCACGAGAAGGGCGGTACGGCCGTCATTCTTTCTGCTGCCGATATTCGCGCCTTTTGAAAGGAGAAGGGAGATCGTTTTCCCGTGTCCGGCGCTCGCGGCGAGGATCAGGGGGGTGTTGCCGTCGTTGTCGCGGGAGTCGACGACCGCGCCACGCTGGAGATACACCTCTACGAGGTCGCTCAGTCCGGCTTCCGCCGCGAGATGCAGGGCGCTGCGCCCATTCGCGTAGACATGGTGCAGGCTCGAATTCGGAGACAGTTCCACCCGAAAGTGAGTTGAAGATTCTGTCTGGGGAGCGACGTACGGAGCCGACCCGATTTCCCGCGACCCCGTGAGATACAGCTGGGAAAGGACATAGGCGCCGCCGATGACCAGCAGCAGTGTACTCGTATGATCGGTTTGTCGTGCCATGATACGGCGATTCTACCATGCTCCGGCACGACACGACACTTTCGCGATCGATCGACACGTGGGGCCGCACCGCGATGCGCCCGGGAAATACGGAAGATTACTGGAGGGAGCCGGCTTCCTTCTGGCGGAAGATGCAGGCCTCGGGCCTGCAGGGAGTTTTCAGGATGGTGAACCTGGAGCAGCGCTTGCATTCCTGCTGGTGATGAATCGTGAACTGTTCATGTTTCATCTCGAGCTTCTCCTTCCTGGTTGTCATCGTACGGACATCTCTCCTTCAATATATCGACAAAATAGCCGATCCCGACCAGCAGGATGCTGGAAGTGCATCGCCGGCGCCATGGATGGCGCATTCTCGGCGGTGCCGACCAGCAGGACGCTGGAAGTGCATCGCCGGCGCCAGGATGGCGCATTCTCGGCGGTGCCTGAAAAAACGGGGAAAGGGGCCGCCCGCATCTCTTCTCTGTTGCGGCAGCACGTCGGTTCGGGCATACTGTCCCTCACGCGAAGGAGTATGCCATGATTGTCGCCGGACTGCAAATCTGCACGAACTATACTCAGGTCTTTCCCGGACTCGCCCAGGCGTTCGAATGGCTCCGGACAACGGATCTCGCCCGGCTGAAGCCTGGCTGTCATCCGATCGATGGCGAGCGTATCTACGCCTCCGTCGCCGATTATCGGACGAAGCCGGCGGAAGAGGGCTTCTGGGAAGCGCATCGGCGGTATATCGACGTGCAGCTGGTCGTCTCGGGAACGGAGCGGTTCGGCTTTGCGCATCTGCATGAGATGCGCTTTGTCTCCCACGATGAAGCCCGTGATCTGTCCGTTCTGGAGGGCGACGGCGACTTTTTCCTCCTCCGGCCAGGCTTGGTCGCGGTGCTGTTTCCCGAGGACGCGCACATGCCGGGCCTGCAGGCCGGCTCCTCCCCGGAAGCGGTAAGGAAAATCGTCGTCAAGATCGCCGTTCCATGAGCCTCGCGACCGTCGAAAACTGGGAGGCGAAGCTCCGCGCCGCCTTTGACCGTGCGGACGCCCATCTGGAGCAGAAATACGCCGGTCGCTTCACTCTGAAACCCAACCGCCTGCCCCACGAAGCAGGGGCGACCCGCGATGCCGACGGCGTGTTCGATCTGACGGTCGGCTTCACGGCCGGTTTCGGGTCGAAATATGGTGAAGGCTATGTATTTCGCGTCAGACTGGCCACGTTCGACCATGTTCCTCCTGCCACGCGCGCGAAGATCGAATCGGAGGCGGTCGTGACGCTGACGGAAGAGATCGCGGCCGAGTTCCCCGGCCGCGACCTTCGGATCGTTACCGACGGCGATCAATACAAGGTCATCGGCGATCTTTCCCTGAAATGACAAAATCCCCCGACCGCAAGGTCGGGGGATTCAAGTGAAGGCGGAAAAGCCCGATCAGTTCTTTTTGTTGCCCTCGGCGTCGAGAATGACGATCTCGCCGAGCTTGAGTTCGCTGATCCCGGCCTCGATCTTCGTCCGATCGCCGATCAACAGCAGAACGGAACCGTTTTTCCCGGCGTATTTGGCCGCCGTCGCGTTCACGTCAGTAAGGCCGAGTGTGCGGGTTTTCTCGAGCTCGGTGACGAACTCCGAGAACGGCAGGCCGAGTGCCCACAATTCGCCGACGCGGCCGGCAACTTTGTTCAACGTGTCGAACCGCTGGGCGTAGCCTCTTAGCCGCATTTCGCGGGCGTCTTTAAGTTCGGCTTCCGAGATGGGCTTTTTGCCGGCGAGGTTTTCGAGCTCTTTCACGAACTCGACGACGGACTCCTTCGTCTTGTTGCCCTGGACGGACGAAGAGGCGAACCAGCTTCCCGCCTCCTTCGACGCCGCGAGGGCCGACCGGGCGCCGTACGTGTAGCCCTTGTCCTCGCGCAGATTGAGGTTCAGGCGCGTGCCGAACCCGCCGCTGCCCCAGACGGCGTCGGCAAGCATCAGCGGATAGTAGTCGGGATCGGCCCGCTTGATGCCGGGCATCAGCTGCAGCACGACCGTCTGAACCGCGCCGGGCTTGTCGATGAGATAGACCGTTCCGGTCGCGGCGGGCTTCGGGGCGGGAAGTTCGAGCGCGGGAGCCGGCTCGCCCTGCCATGCGCCGAACGCTTTTTCCGCGAGGCTCTTTGCCTCGTCGAGCGTGATGTCGCCGACGAAGATCAGGCAGGCGGAAGCGGGTTTCCAGCGCGTTTCATGCATTCTGACGAGGTCGTCGCGGGTCAGCGCCTTGACGCTCGAAGCGAAGCCGTTAACCGGCCATCCGTACGGATGATCGGCGCCGAACGCGAGGACCGACCGCAGCCGGCCGGCGAGCGAGCGGGGATCGTTCTCCTCCTGCGACATTCCGTCGAGCATCCGCTTGCGCTCGCGGTCGATTTCCTCCTGGGGGAAGATCGGGTTCAGGGCGACATCGGCGAGAATATCGAGCGCCGGAACGAGATTGCGCTTGAGAATCTCGAACGAGATGCCGGCCGACTCGCGGCCCGCGGCCGAACCGAGCGACGAACCGAGCTGGAACATCGCCTGCTCGATCTCGAGCGCCTTGCGGGTCTTCGTGCCCATCTCGATCGTGGCCATCATCAGCTGGGCGTTGCCGGCTTTGCCGGGCTGGTCGAACAGGCTGCCGGACTTCACCGTCAGGCCGACGGCGACCTTGGGCAACTCAGGCCGCTCGACGACGAGAATATCGAGGCCGTTGCCGAGCTTCGCTGTCTTCACCTCGGGCGGCGTGAAATCGCGATCCTGGCCGAGCGCGGGCGGCTGTTCCCGGGAAAGCTCGATTTTCTCGACCTCGCCGGGCTGCTCTGGCCGGAAGCGCAGCTTCAGGCGCTTGTCATTGTTGATCCAGCGTTCGACCGCGGCGCGCACGTCCTCGGGCGTCAGCGACCTGTATCGCTCGAAGTCGGTTTCGAACTTGTTCGGCGTGCCCAGATACGTGTTGTATTTGTTGAGCATGTCGGCCTTGCCGCCGAAGCCGCCGATCGCCTCGAGCGAGGAGACGAAGCCGAACTCGATCTTGTTCTTCACCCGATCCAGTTCCTCGGCGGTCGGGCCTTCCTTCGCCAGACGCGCGATCTCGGCATCGACGATGGTTTCGGCCTCGGTCGCCGAGGCATCCGGCCTGAGCGTCAGCTCGACGCAGAAGTTGCCGGCGATCTCCATGCTGTCCTGGTAGGCGCTGACCGCGGTGCAGATCTGGCGGTCATACACGAGGGCCTTGTTCAGGCGCGAGGAGAGGCCGTCGGTCAGGACGGCCGCCGCGACGTCGAGCGCGGCATCCTGCGGCCCGAAATACGCCGGGGAGTGCCAGCAGAGATAGACCCTGGTCTGGGGAACGCGGTCGGCGACCTCGACGATCCGCTCCGAGTTCAGCTCGGGAATCCACTGGGCCGGCCGTGCCAGCGCCGGGCCGGAGGGGATGGTTCCGAAATACTTCTTCACGAGCCGCTTCGCCTCTTCCGGATCGAAGTCGCCGGTGATGACGAGCGACATATTGTTCGGAGTATAATATGTCCGGAAGAACTCCTTCACGTCGTCGAGCGTGGCGGCGGTGAGGTCTTCCTGGCTGCCGATGACCGGCCACGAATACGGGTGGTCGGGCGGATACATGTAGGTCGCGAACAGCTCGCCGGCGCGGCCGTAGGGGGCGTTCTCGTAGCTCTGGCGCCGCTCGTTCTTCACGACGTCGCGCTGGTTGTTCAGCTTCGCCTCGTCGAGGCCGTCGAGAAGGGTGGCCATGCGGTCGGATTCGAGCCAGAGGAGATACTCGAGGTTGCCGGACGGGACGGTCGCGAAGTAGTTGGTGCGGTCGTTGCCGGTCGTGCCGTTGACGCCGCCTTCGCGCAGATTCGCCCCGGCGCGCTCGACCCAGGTGAAATACTCGCCCGTGGCATTCTTCGAGCCCTGGAACATCAGGTGCTCGAACAGGTGCGCGAAGCCGGTGCGGCCGCGCTTCTCGTTTTTCGACCCGACGTGGAACCACTGGTTCACGTGGACGACTGGCAGTTTCTTGTCGAGATGCAGAATTACCTGCAGGCCGTTCGGCAGGACATACTTCTCGAATTCCAGCTTCGGAAGCTGTTTTTGGGGAGTCTCCCCGGGAACCTGCGCCGTGGCCGCCGTAGTAACCAGCGCCAGCACGAGCGCCAGGCACATCAGGACGCGTGAACGGACGATGAGCATCATCTGAACTCCTTTCCGTATTCCGGCATCTTTTCTGCCGGTTCATTTCCCTCATGCCTTGTGTAACATCTTGCCGCCGACATGGCAAGTGAGAGACCCCGCTTGCACAGCCTCTGGAACATTTCAAATGGCCGTCAGGCCTGGCATGTCGAAATTCGAAAGATTCACCGCGGAGACACGGAAACGCAGAGAAAAATAGTGTCATGCATTTTATTCTGTCTTGTTTCGATCTCTGCGCCTCTGCATCTCGTCGGTAAGGAGGCTTTGCGCAATTCTGGGCACGTGATGCCAGCTCCCACATGCGGTAGGGGCGGGTTTGAAACCCGCCCGTGGAATGGCAGCCGCGATAATTTGAATCGAGCATGCCGGAGCGGAGCAGGGAGGGCTGTCTGGGTGCTGTGACAATCTCCTTGATTTTGTATACAATGATGCGACAGGGCTGGGGATCTCGGAAACGATGCCGGCGGCAGATGGGGCGATGAATGAATAGCTACAAGTATACTCATGAGATGCGTGCCGTTCTTGCGGCGGTGCTGATTGCCGGCGCCGCTGTAACGTCTGTTACCGGTGAGCTTCCCCCGGCTACGCCCCCCGCAGCGATCGAAGGAGAAACGATGGACGGCAAAGTCATGAAGTCGAACGAAGAGTGGGAGAAGATCCTGACTCCCGACCAGTATCATGTCACCCGCGAGGCCGGCACCGAGGTGCCGTTCTCCGGCGAGTATGTGAAATTCAACGAGAACGGCGTTTATACCTGCGTTTGCTGCGGCGCCGAGTTGTTCCGGTCGGGCGACAAGTTCGACACGAGCTGCGGCTGGCCGAGCTTTTCATCCCCGGCTGCCCAGACCGCCCTCAAAGCCGAAGCCGACCTCAGCTTCGGCATGAGGCGCATCGAGGTGCGATGCGCCCGCTGCGATGCCCATCTCGGCCATGTCTTCGACGACGGCCCCAAACCGACCGGCCTCCGCTACTGCATCAACTCCGTGGCCCTGAAGTTCGTCCCCTCCGAAAAACCGTCCCGCTGAAACTCCGCGAGTGGCACATCCCCCCCTGATGCTGTATCGTCATCAATCTTTGCTTGTCGGTTCGGGCAGTTCGCGAACCGCCCGAGCCGCCCAGAATTTATGTCTTCGTGCCTGGTATATTGGTTTCATCATGAGAACCGATCCGCAGATTTCGCAGATGGCGCAGATGAAATCTTGATTGAAAGAGACGGTATCATGTGCTGTTCCTATCAGGCCTTTATCTGTGGTTTGGTTCTCGCCGCTGTGACTGGATGGGCGGGTTTGAAACCCGCCGCTACGGTGGGGGCATCCTTCATTCCTGACTCTGTGTCTCTGCGCCTCGGCGGTGAAACGGTCTTCGTGCCTTGTGATGATTTCAGGGAATTTCGACATGCCAGGCGCTGGGTGGCGGGCGTTTTCCGTCTGTGAGATGATGGAGCGTTGAAAGGTCGGGATGAAAGAGGGGTAACGGCATGGATTCCTGCCTGTTTCTGGTCCTGCGGCTCGTCTGGTTCGTCTTCATCGGATTGCCGGTCGGGCTCGTCTGCATCAATGTCGGGTGGGTCTGCATGATCACGATCATCGGCATCCCTCTCGGGCTGTGGGTGTTCAATCGCATTCCCATGATCATGACGCTGCAGCTCGACCCCGAAGACCGGTACCGGCTTCAGCTCGAGGAAAACGAGGTGTTTCACGGCGGGGTGACGCAGTGGCCGCTGATTCTGCGTCTTCTCTGGCTGGTGGTGGTCGGCTGGTGGCTTTCCCTGATCTGGATCAACGTGGCCTACCTGTGTTGCGTCACGGTCATCGGTCTGCCTGCCGGTTTCTGGATGTTCAACCGGCTTCCAGCCGTGATTTTTCTCACCCGAACGTGAGAAGCCGTATCAGCTACCTGGCGCTCAGCGGGAGGCGGCGGCTCCGATATACCAGGTGGGGGAGTTGTTGATGCTCCGCACCGCCATCTCCACGGAGTAGCGACTGCGTTTCATCCGGTAGCCGAGATTCACGGCGTAATGGTCGCTTCCGTAATACAGGAAGTCGGAGTCGTCGAAGATCTGGGCTTCCCCGAACAGCGATGCACCCCGTTTCATCGCCCGTTCGGCACCGAGGGTGCCGATGATGGCCCGCTTCATGGGAATGTTCTTCCGGCGACCGTCGGGAAAAACTGCGGTGTATTTCTGGCTGAGCGCCTGCTTGACCTGCAGATATCCTTGTATATCTTGATATATTTTATCTGTGACGGTGATGTAGACGTGGCGGAGATGCTCGAGCTGCGCCAGGTCGAGGTGCTGCATGTTGGCGGCCGAAAGATCGGCGTAGGAGCCGCCGAATGCCATGTTGTTCTCGGGAACCTCCACGTGGAACCCGCCGGCGAGGACCCCGGTGATGCCGTCGATGCCTGAAATCGACGGGGTCGTCGCCCGGCTCGTGGAAAGATACGTCGCGACGAACAGCACGTGCGGATGCAGCCGGGCGTTCGCGGAGAGCCATATTTCATCCTTTTTTTCGGTAACGTCCCTTCCGCGGATGCTCACGTCCCCCTCACCGAGACCGTAGCGGAGCGTGTATTCGAGCTTGCGGGTGAGCGTGCCTACCGGCACCGCCATGGTGAGTAGGCCCGGCCTGCCGTCGACGGTGATGCCGCTCGGATACCCCGCCCATGCCGTTTCCGCTGTGATGGCAAGAAGCGTGAGGCAGAACAGCGCGATTCCCGCGAACAGCGGCAATCGCCGATTCCGACCCCGCAGCCCGTTCAGAAATTCTCCTGTTCGTAGTTCGTGACAAAGGTTGTCTTGCCAGCAGTCACGTCAACAATGAAGTAGAATTGCTTGTCTGAAGGAGGATTTAAAGAAATGTCTGGTGTGCCGCTTCCAAGGGAAGGCAAATCACCTAAGCCTTCTAGCGGTATTGTTGCGGTTGCAGAATATTTATCTTCACTAACTACGATTAAATACTTTGCATACTCTGTTGTTGGAAGTAGATGTGTAAATTTGAATACGCCGGTTTCGTCAGAAGATCCTGGGCGGGCAAAGTCAGCCCCGGTAACTGTTGTTTTGAGGGGTGATTTGGGTGAAGTAAGTGCCCACAATCGTTTTTCCGCATCCTTGGAAATATCATGAATTGCATAGATGGCAACCGGGAGCCCATAAGCGGTTTCGTTGTTGGGAATAATATATCGCCCTACGACTGAACCGACGCCGGTTTCCATCGTATAGATCATGTAATATGCCTGTTGAATCGTCGAACTCCCATCAGAATTAATAACAATTGTGCCATTTAATTGGTTGAATCCCTCTTTTGTGCATTCTAAGTTGTACTGTCCGGGGGCAAGGTTGCCAAGAAAGAAATACCCGTAACGATCTGTGATTGTGCTTGCAAATCCTTTCAGAGTAACAGTTACGAATTCCAATGGCCCCGCGGAGTAAGCATCGCGAAGATATGATTGAATTGAAAATTGATTCTGAATCGATATTTTTCGAGTGAGGTATATTTCAGGTTCTGGTTGTAAGGCAGTTGTATCTTCGAAAATTTGAACGACTGCAGTGGCGGGCAAAAAATCACTTCCAGATGCCAGAAGCGTCAATAGGCCAGATGGAAGATCTGTAAAGGCAAACTTTCCTTCGAATGTGCTTGTTGTTGTGGCTTTGATTACAGTGCCCTGAAGGATTGAAATGTCGATGCCGCCGAGGGGTTCTTTCGTGGAATCGAGTTTTATCAAACCATGAAGGGCGAAGGAGCTTGGCTTGAGAAAAATCTTGATTTCGGCTGGAGTGATCGTTCCATCTTTAGTAATGAAAATGGACACGCTTTGCTCGGGGACTATGGCAGTCCCTTGCCAGGCTTCGAGGATATAGCGACCCGAAATAACACTTGGAAAAAGAAACTCGCCATTGCTCGTGGTTGATGTTGTGCTTTTTACGGTGCCATCAGGCGTTTTGAGCATGATATTCGCCCCTTCGATGGGGGTGGTTGTCCCTTTTATGTAAGCTGTTCCATTGACCGGATACGTTTTCCGTTCAATTCTGGCACCGAGGCCGGGGACAACGTTGCCTGCCGAATCGACGGAAACAGCATATGAAAATTCTTCATAATCGGTTACTGAAAGAGAGATAGTGAGAAGACCGGGAGCGACATTCTTTAAGTAAAACTTTCCATCAGAAAGAGTCTTGGTGTTATGACCGGCACTGGTAGTCACCGATACGTTTGCTACCCCGCTT
>MWAR01000559.1 GCA_002068715.1 bacterium ADurb.Bin374 | reverse complement strand
ACCAGACGGCTGCCGCCGGTGAAGATGCCGGAAAACGGGGGCCGGACGCGATTTCGTTCGAGGCCGAAAACGTGGGTGGACGGCTGCCCGGCTTTTCCCAGGCCGACCTCACCCTGTCCTTCAAACGACCGATCATCAACCGTCGGAAAGCGACGGCCGAAAAGCGGCTCGCCGCCCTTGCCGTCGACAACGCGAAGCTGGATGCCGCCGCCCTCGCTCGGGACATCAAAACCCGCGTGCAGGCGGCCTTCCACGTCGTCATCGGGCTGCAGAACCTGTGCCGCAATGCGCAGGAGATTTCGCGGATCAACCAGGAGATGCTGGAAGCGACCAAGTCGCGAGTCGATGCCGGCGCCGGCCCCGAAGCTGAGCTGGTCAAGGCCCAGCTCGACAGCGACCGGGTCGAGGTCGAGAGAATCAATCTAGAAGGCCAATTGACGGAGGCCATGCTGAGCCTGTTCCGGGAAATGGGGAAACAGCCTGATCTCCAGATCGAAGCCGTCGGCACCTTGTCTGCCGATCTGGAACTTCCCGACATCGACGAGCTTCGCCGGAATCTGATTGAAATGCACCCTCAGCTTCTCTCTTCAGGCCTGAGCGCTCAGGAAAATCGGACCAGGCTGGAGCTGTTGAAGGCGGAAAATCGGCCGGCCTACAGCTGGGTGGCCGGAGCCAGGGATTTCCGCGAGACCGGGAACCATGCCTACGTGTTCGCCGTCGAGGCGGAACTTCCGAACAGGAGCGGCAACCGGGGAGCCCGGAAAGCGGCCCAGACTGAGCTGGACAAGATCGCCGCAGGCAGGGAAAAGGTCCAGCGGGAGCTGATGGCCGGCCTGGAAGAACAGGTGAAGAGATTCCAGAGGACCCGGGACACCGTTCACCGGCTGAAGAATCAGATCTCTCCCAATGCCCAGAAAGCCCTTGAAATGGCGCTGGACGGCTACCGCCTCGGCAAGACTGATCAGATCGTCGTTCTCGAGGCGCGAAAGGCCTACGCCGAAGTGACGAAGCAGATGCTCGCGGCATTGCTGGAAATGTATCAGGCCGTCGATGCCATCGAAGAACTCACCGGTGTCTGTCTCGTCGGCGAGCGGCACTGACCACGGCGCGAGAGCTTCCGGCAGGTCCGGAGGCATGCAGAAAACGGAGAACATACCATGTCACAAATGAAACACCACGTTGTTTCCATGCAGAAAACGCTTTCCATCCTTCTGATCGTTCTGCTGCTGTCGTTCCCGATCGGCCGGGCCGCCGCCGAATCCGAAGGCGAAAAGCACGAACACGGCCTCGAGGCCGCCGTTGAAGCCGGGCACGAAGGGCATGACCACAAGTCCGGTGAACACGGGAACGCCGGCGGCCATGAAGGACACGGCCACGGAGCAGGAGCCGGCGAAGATTCGGATAAGACCCTGGCGGAAAAAATGCAGGAGCCCTGCGAGCATGAGGTTCCCATCATCGAATGCGACAAATGCCGGTTTGAAGTCGGCGCGGTGAAGCTGTCTTCGACCACCCAGACCCTGGTCAAGTTCGAAACCATACGGACAAGCCCCGCGCCCAAGACCATCGATCTGGTCGGCGAGATGATCCTGGACGACAATCACAAGCGGGTGGTGACCTCGAGGATCGGCGGACGGCTGGCCTCGATGAGCGCAACCGTCGGGACCAGCGTTAAAGAGGGTGATATTGTTGCCGTTATCGAAAGCAGCGAGCTTGCACAGGCCGCGCTCGAGTATCTCAAGCGCATTTCCGAACTCGGCTTCGCCGAAAAGAAGCTGGCGAGAGCCAGGCTGCTGTTCGAGAAGAAAGTCGGATCGGAGCAGGAGGTGCAGGAGGCCCAGTCGGCACGGGACCTGGCGGACCTGGAAGCGGCCAACGCGCGGGACCGGCTCAAGATCTTCGGCCTGTCGGACGGCGACATCGCGCGCATCAACAAGAACCGGAACGATGCGATGGCACAAGGACGGATCCAGCTGCGGGCACCGATCTCGGGGAACGTCATCCAGCGCGACGGCATTGCCGGCGAAATCATCACGGGGGATCGGAAACTTCTCACCATCGCCAACCTCTGCCACCTGCTCGCCATCGGCCAGATCCACGAGAAGCAGGTCGGCGAAGTCGTGACGACACTGGCCAAAGGGCCGATTCCCGTCGAGGTGACGGTCGAGTCGTTCCCGCTCGAGACGTTTGCGGGCGAGCTGGTTGCGGCGGATTCGCAGATGCTCGAAGAGACGAGGACGCTGCCGGTGCGGGTCGAGATCCAGAATCACGACTTCCTGCTGCGGCCCGGCATGTTCGCCAAGATCCGCCTGTTCTTCGAGACGGCGCAGGACCAGACCCTTCTTTCGACCACGGCCATCATGGACGACGAGGGAAGCCGCTTCGTGTTCAAGCAGATCGAGCCGAATCTCTTCCTTCGCCAGCCCGTCGTCGTCGGCCGGAAAGTCGGCGACAAGACGATCATCCAGAGCGGGGTCGCCGCCGGTGACGTGATCGTCGTCGACGGGGCCTTTCTCCTGAAGTCCGACGTGCTTCGGGAGAAGATGGGCGCCGGCTGCGCAGACTAGGAGCACGACACGATGGGACGATTCTTTTCCCTCTTGCTGCGGTATTCACCCCTCGTCGTCGTCTGCACCTGCCTGCTGATCGCTGGCGGAAGCTGGGCGTGGAGCAATCTGCCCATCGACGCGTATCCCGACGTCACCAGCATCCAGGTGACGATTCTCACCAAGGCTCACGGCTTGTCGGTGAGCGATGTAGAGCAACAGATATCTTTCCCGATCGAGCAGAAGATGTCGGGAATGAAGGGCGTCCAGCAGGTCCGCTCCCTGTCGAAATCCGGGCTGTCACAGATCGTCATCGTGTTCGACGACGGGACGAACCCGTATTTCGCCCGGCAGCTCGTGTTCGAGCGACTGCAGGAAACGCGGGAGGAACTTCCGCCGGGCATCGAGCCCGAAATGGCGCCGTTGAGCACCGGCCTCGGCGAGATCTTCCAGTACACGCTCGAGAGCGAAAAGCACTCGGACATGGAACTGCGGACCCTTCAGGACTGGGTCGTAGCGCCGCGCCTGCGGCCTATCGCCGGGGTCAGCGAGGTCAACAGTTTCGGCGGCACCGTGAAGCAGTATCACGTGCTGGTCGACCCCGAACGCCTGCAGAAGTTTTCCCTGACGCTCGATGAAGTCGTCGAAGCGGTCGAGAAGAACAATGCCAACGCCTCGGGAAAGTATCTTTCTCGCGGCTGGGAACAGCTGAACATCACGTCCGTCGGTTTGTTCCAGAGTCCGGACGATATAGGTAGAGTTATACTAAAGACGAAGGACGGCATTCCGATCCGGGTCAACGATGTGGCCGAAATCTCGGTGGGCCACGAAGTCCGGCAGGGAGCCGTGACGCGCGACGGAAAAGGCGAAGCCGTGGCAGGTATGGTCATCATGCTGCGCGATTCCAACTCGAAGGACGTCGTCGACGCGGTCAAGGCGGCGGTGCCCGACATCCAGAAGAGTCTGCCCGAAGGCGTGAAACTGAATGTCTTCTACGACCGCACCTACCTGATCAAGGCCTGCATCAAGACCGTCATGGACGCCACGGAAGAGGGCGGCATCTGCGTCATTTTCGTGCTGTTCCTGTTCCTGGCCGAACTGCGGACGGCGTTTCTGGTCGTGCTCTCGCTGCCGCTGACGTTTTTCTTCACGTTCATCGTCATGCACTCCACCTCGATCACCTCCAATCTCATGAGCCTGGGCGGGCTGGCCTTCTCGGTCGGCATGGTGGTCGACGCCACGGTCGTGGTGCTGGAAAACGCGAGACGGCACCTGGCGCATGCCAAGCCGGGCGAAACCACGCGGGAGCTGATCTCACGGGCCGTCGCCGAAGTGGCTCGGCCGGTCGCCTTTTCGGTGTTCATAATCATCCTGGTGCTGGTGCCGCTGTTCTCGCTGGAGGGGCTGGAAGCGAAGATGTTCGGGCCTCTGGCCCTGACGATGCTGATCTCGCTGCTGACCTCCCTGATCGTGGCTCTGTTCATCATGCCGTCGCTCGGCATGTACGGCCTTCCCCACGGCGAGGAGCACGAGTTTTTCATCGCCCGGGGAATTCACTGGCTCTACGGGAAGCTGCTCCACCTGGCGATGCGCCTGCCGCGACTCACGGTGCTGCTGGCGGTGGTGATTCTCGTGGGGACCGGCTTCCTGGCTCCGATGATCGGCACTGATTTCATGCCGGCGCTCCAGGAAGGCGCTCTCGCGATCAATGCGGTTCGCCTGCCGAACGCGTCGCTCGAGGGGGCGGTGAAGGTTTCGACGGAAATCGAGAAGCGGCTGATGAAGTTCCCCGAAGTCGCCGCCGTCATCTGCAAGACCGGCCGGGCGGAGATTTCCGAAGACCCCATGGGCCCCGAGCAGAGCGACATCTTCATCACGTTCAAACAGCCGGAGCAAGGGGAGAAGTTCCGCACTCAGGAAGAGATGACGGATGTCATCCGCGCCGAACTGGAGCAGATCGTCGGGTTGCGCTACTCCTTTTCCCAGCCGATCGCCCTGCGGGTCAACGAGCTGATATCCGGCATCAAGAGCGATGTCGCGATCAAGATTTTCGGCGACGATCTCGATGTGCTGAAACGGTTCGCCCAGAAGGCGGCGGAAGTCGCGGCGGGCGTCGAGGGAGCGAAAGACGTCAAGGCCACGCAGATCTCCGGCATGGCCCAACTCGAAATCAGGATCGATCACGATGCGGCCTCCAGATACGGTCTTAATGTCGAGCAGATCAACTCCATCATCGAAACGGGGGTCGGCGGGAAAGTCGTTTCGAAACTGATCGAGGGGCAGCAACGCTTCGCCATCGCCGTGCGATTCGGGGAAAAATGGCGCACCGACGAGGAAACCATCGGCCAGCTGAAGGTGCCGACCGGCAACGGCACCTGGGTGCCGCTCGAGCAGGTCT
>MWAR01000558.1 GCA_002068715.1 bacterium ADurb.Bin374 | reverse complement strand
GACCCACATGTTGAGACCGTGCGCGACGCTGTCGTCGCGGCGGATGCGGCCTACGAAGACCTCGTCACGATGCTGGGCCAGGAGCGGGGTGGGGTAGACGTTGCCGGTCGGATCGTCCAAGACGACGATGCCGTCCGCCTTCCCGAGAATGGAGCGGGCCTCGTCGGCGGTCATGGGGTTCGTCAGTTCGATGTTAACCGACTCGCTGTGAGCGTAGAATACGGGCACACGGACCGTCGTGACGCAGATCGGAACGGGCGTTTCCAGGATTTTCCGTGTCTCGCGGACCATCTTCTCTTCTTCGCGGCACATGCCCGAATCGAGGAAAATGTCGATGTGAGGGAACAGATTGAACCCGATCGGGTGCGGATATACGCCTTCCGGAATCGGTTCGCCGGCCAGCACCGAGCGGCTCTGGGCTTTCAGGGTCTCGATCGCTTCGAGGCCGGTTCCGGAAACCGACTGGTAGGTCGAGACGACGATGCGTTTGATCGGGTTGACCCGGTGAATCGGCGCGATCGCGACGACCATCTGGATGGTGGAACAGTTGGGGTTCGCTATAATACCGCGAGGTATATCATTCAGGGCGTGCGGATTCACCTCGGGCACGACCAGCGGAACATCGGCGTCCATGCGGAACGCGTTGCTGTTGTCGATCACGACCGCACCGGCCGCGGCCGCCCGGGGGCACCATGTCCTGCTGACCTCGGTGCCGGCCGAGAAAAAGACGGCGTCGAGGCCGGAAAAGTCTGCCCCGTCGAGCGCCTCGACCTCGATCTGGCTGCCGGCGAAAGGAAGCTCGATGCCTTTGCTGCGTTCCGATGCGAACAGCCGCAGGCGGCGCGGGACGAGCTTGCGCTCCTCCAGCACCTTCAGGATGGTGTGGCCGACGGCGCCGGTGGCGCCTACGATACCGAACGATGGGGCCTGCATACGTTGATCTCCTTGAAAAGGTCACTCCCCGGATGAGGTGGCTGATTCCGTTTTCTCACCGGAGGTTTCTGTGAGCGATTCCTGCATGAACGACCGGTATCCCGCCGGCCTGTAAAACCGTTTTGGGATATCCGCCTTCGGAGGCTGGCCGGTCGGAACGTCGACCGCGGGCATCGTGAGCGAGGCGAGAAGCTGCAGGGGGAGAGGAAGCAGTCCTGCCGCCGAAGCCTGTTCCATCTGCCGGGATGCCGATCCCGGAGGCCGCTCCGTCTCCGTTCGCGTCGACTGGCCCCGAAAACGTGAAAAATCAGGCATTTTCGGGGGGGTGAACTGGAATCGCTGCCGGTTTTCGCTTCCCTTTTGTGTGGACGTGCCGGAATCGGCATCAGGGTCGATCGGTTCGATCGGGTCCGCCACCTTCAGTTCCGCGCCATTGTGTGGCGGCAGCTCCGAAGTCTCCTGCCGAGACGCTTCGTTCATCCAATCCGGAAACTGGGTTTTCTGGAACCCTGGTTCCGGCGCATGTCCGACTTCCTCGTCCCCAAGAGACTGAGCGTGCCCGGCACATGTCGGGCAAAAGGCCAGGGCCCAGGCGAGGCCGAGGCAAACGATCCGATGCGACATTTTCATACGTCGCCGAAAACGTACCATGAACGCCCTGCCTATGGGAAGAGCCCCCTGATACCGCCCCTGCGCATGGGGGCAATCTACGGGCAAAACGGGCACCCCTTGCCGCAATGTGCGCTATCGTATACACTGAAGATGATGAATACTTCGCTGGGTCCGCCGAAACAGGTGCGCCTCCGGTACAAGAATCCCCGATACGATCGGGTCGTGAGGATCAATACAGAGACGATAGCCCGCAAAATGGGCTTTGACGAGGATCAGATTTTCGACATCACCCTGGCCGTGGAAGAGGCCTACGCCAATGCCATCGAGCATGCGTCCAGGCACGGTCCCGATCTCGAACTAGAAATCGTCTACCACCTTCACGGCGATCGTATCGTGATTACCGTTCACGACAGCGGCTGTGGGTTTGATGCGCCCTTGAACGACGGCAGGGGAGTCCCCATGGCCGGAATCGACTGCGCCCGCGGCCGCGGAATCGCGCTGATCCGCATGCTGTCGGACATCGCCGAAATCATTTCCGAACCGGGCCTCGGAACGCTGATCAGCATCACGAAATACTTGAAAAAGCCTGTCTCGAAGCCGGGCAAGGCAGCCCCGAAAAAAAAGCCCGCCACGCGGAAGCAGGCCCATCCGGTGAAAAAAACGGTTCGTCGCGCCCCCAGTGCCCGAAAGCGTGAAGAACGGTCGGCCTGCTGAAAAAAACAGCTTTACCACAGAGGCACAGAGACACAGAGAACCGATTGGGTATTCACCACAAAGGCACAAAAATGCTCTTGCATCTTGTCTTTGTGCCTTCGTGTCTTCGTGGTGAAATTTTCTCTGTGTCTCGGTGCCTCTGTGGTGCGTTGTCTTTTCAGAAACCCACGTACCCAATTTGTGGGATGCTATTCGGCGATGCGGTGTTTCAGTTCGTCGAGGCGGCGCTTGATCGTGGAGAGGTCCATCGCGGCGAATTTCTCCGGCAGGAACTTGACGTCGGTGCACTCGACGACGGCGATGAGATCCATGTATTCGAGCCGCTCCGCATGTGCCATCGGCCGATACGTCTTGAACGCTTCCTTCACGAAATAGCCGATCGGGTGCTTTTCGCGGCCTTCATTCTGGATCTCTAAGAGGCGCGAGGCGCTGATGATGATGCCTTCCATCTCGTTGCCGCCGATATCGAGATTGTCGGGAAACTCCGGAAGGTCATCGGGGCCGAGGGCGACCTTGTTCTTCTTCGCGAGCGACATGAACAGCTCGCGTTTGCCTTCGACCGTCTGCGGTGAAAAGAGCGGGATATGGACGTCGAGGCGCCCGACTCGCTTGAGATCGACTTCGAGCAGGTCGGGGCGGGAGGTCGCGAACACCCAGAAAATCCGGCCGCGATTCCGCGTGTCGGCCATCTCTCGGGCGAGCATGCCGTAGATGCGCCCCGAAAGGCCGCCGTCGTCGGCTCCGCCGCCGCGCTTCCCGGCCATCTGATCGGCCTCGTCGACGAAGACGATGACCTGACCCATGGCGTGCAGTATTTTGAACACCTGCTCGAGGTTACCTTCCGTCGCGCCGACCCACTTGTCGCGGAAATTCTTCAACTCGACGCACGGAACGCCGGCCTCGCCCGCGAAACATTCGACAAGATATGTTTTTCCCGTTCCGATGCGGCCGTTGATCAGATACCCCATCGGAAGGGCCTTGAGCTTTCCCCGCTTCATCAGCTGGGCGTCCTGTCGCATCCAGCGAACCGCCTCGGTATGGCCGGCCACGGCATCGAGGGTCTTCGTCGACTCGACGAACTCGATGCGACCGCCGGCGGATTTCTCGATCATCTCCTTCTTCACGCCGCGCAGATACTCCATCGTGATGCGGCGGTTGTTCTTGACCGCCCGCCGGATGAGATTCTGGATGTCGAGACGGGAAAGCCCTTCCAGCTTCGATGCGAGCGAGATACGATCGACGTCGCAGATCGCGGAAAAATCCGATATATCAGACGTTATTGTTTCGATGAACGACAGAACCTCGTCGGCCGTAGGAAGCTCGATGCGGAGCTTCGCCGAGCGTGGATTCTCGACGACCTGACGGTTCATGTCGGTAAGGTTCTCGGCGACCAGGCAGGTCGCGATGAAGGCGCTGTTGATGTTCGGGTCGGCAGCCCAGTCGAGGATGCGGATCAGCGTCTCGACGGTGTCGGGATTCGTGTAGGCCGGGTCCGTGCGGGGCAGGAGAAAATGCGCGTAATCGAGAATCACCGCTATGCGGACAGGGTCCGAAACGGGCTTTCCATCGGCTCCCGGGCGGGTGCGAAACAGGCCGTTCCGGATGAATCTGTCGATCAGCTCGAGGGCCCGCTTCGGCTCCTTTGGAAGCAGGTTGCCCAGCTCGAGAAGCTTGCCTGGATCGCCTGTCGGAGCCGCCGGTGCCCCCGTGAAGCCCGTCCGGTGAAAATCGTCGAACACCTTGAGAAACGACTGGAACAGGTCTCCGCCCCGGAGACACCGGATACCCTTGCCGCGGTCGTAGGTGATGACCGCTTCGAACGGAGCGAACATCACGGTGCTCAGGAAGTCGCGCAGGCCCATCGCCTGCTGTGCAGCGTCCGGAGACGGCTTCCAGGGAACCCAGTCGTTGATGTTGCCGTAGAGGATGAACTGGCTGACCGAGCCGCTCTTGAAGATTTCCGCCATCTCCTGGGCCCATTTCGGGGAACCTGCCATCTGGCTTGCCGTCTGTGCCGGCATTGCTGCCGCCATGCCGGTCGCGGGTTGAGCGGAGGGGGGAAGGGAGCGCGGGGACTGTGGCTGGTCTGACATGGTTCGTTCTCTCCTGTTCGGAAAGGGCTTATCGGCGTTCTTCCTCGCCGGGAACCGGCGGCAATGGCGGCTCTTCAACGGCCGGAGCCGGTTCCTGCAAGGGGGGGATGTATCCTGGCTCTTCGCCCGGCAAAAGCTGGTCGTTCCCGCCGATACGGTTCAGAAAATCGGAGTGGGTATTCACCCAGGCCTCGGTCTCGCCGAGGGTGGAGTTGATTCGGTCGATACCGGCGGAGATGGCCTCTGGGCTTCGGTTGAGAGCGATCTCCTCGCGGATGAGCTGGACCTGGTTCTCGATGCGGTTCAGTTCCATCTCGACGAGCTGGTTGTTCTCCTCGGCCCGCCCGATGTTCTCGAGCCGCTTCTGCTTGATCTCGATATTGCCGCGGAGAGACTTCATCAGAGCCTCCCCGATATCGCCGGCGGCAAGCTGTTTCTCGAGGTCGCGGATTTCCTTTTTCAGCTTTCCGGCGTCGGTGTGCTCGAGGCTTTCGGAGATCAGGCGTTGTGTGAAGAGCAGTTTGACGAACATTACGGGAAGCTGGCTCAGCGTCTTCTGCTGGGTTTCGCGGACGAACTGCATCGCGCCTTCGCTGTTGATGTCCATCAGTTCGTTGATTTTCGCGAGATTTCGGTTCAGGGCTTCGAGGCGGGCCACCGACGCCTTGTCGAGCGACCGGATCATCTCGTTGATGCGGACCGACTTGTCCTGCTCGATCAGGTTCATGCGCCTCGACTGGATGTATTTCTGGAACCGCGGATCGGTCGAGAGCATCCAGAGATAGCCCAGCTCGAGGCCCGCCCCGAGAAACCAGAAGCCCGGGTTCAACAGGCCGAGCGCGAGCGAGCCGACCACGCCCATCTTGTTGAGCGGCAGGGCCCCCATGCCGGGCACCGGATACCGAAGATGAAAAGCCTCTGCTATATATTCCCAGAAACCGATCGGTGGCTTGGCCATGCTATTTCCGGCTCCCCTCCTCGTATGCGAGGAACTTTCCGGTGATCTCGTGAAGCTTGGTCTTGAACTTGTCGCCTTCCTGGACGTCGAGCGGCGACATCCCCGGCTCTTTGCCGATGTCCGAAGGCTTGATGAACACTTTCTCGGCAAGTCTGCCGGGGCCCGGCGTGAACATGAAGATGCGGTCTCCGAGAAAGACGGCTTCCGCCAGCGAATGCGTGACGATGAACACCGTAGCTTCGACCTCATGCCAGAGGCTGGTGATCAGCGCCTGCATGTCGATGCGGGTCGGCTCGTCGAGGGCCGAGAACGGCTCGTCCATGAGGATGATGCGAGGTCGCAGAACCAGCGTGCGCGCGATCGCGACGCGCTGCTGCTGGCCGCCGGACAACTGGTAGGGATACTTGTTCTCGTGGCCGATCAGGCCGACCTTGTTGATCATGTCCATGGCCCGGGCTTTCATCTCGGCGGGCGAATACCCGAGCGAGTCGCGGTTGAGTTCGAGGCCGAACAGAACGTTCTGGAGCACGGTCCGGTTCGGGAACGAACTGTATTTCTGAAAGATCATCCCGCGGTCCTTCCCGGGGCCCGTCACCGGCTTGTTGCGCACCAGGACTTCGCCATGCGTTGGCGGCCACACGTCGGGGAAGCCCTGGATCAGGTTCAGTACGGTCGATTTTCCACAGCCGGACGGGCCGACCAGAGCGATGAACTCGCCTACATCCGGCAGATCCTCGATCTCGAAATCGATGTTCTCGATCGCCTTGTATTCCTGGGGAGTTCCCCGATTGAAAATCTTCGTCACGTGACGGAAGGTGACGACCGGCGGCTTCACGCCCGGCCCAGCTGATGGTCCGGCTTCTCCGGGTTTCGTCGCCCCGGTGTTCGGGGACGTGAGGACAGGAGGCCGCTCGGCAGGCGAGGCGGGGGCGTCCGGCAGATTGATGAACGGGGATAGAAGATTTTTCCAGAACGACCGTTGCCGAGGAGCCGGGGCTTTCTGAACCGCTTGATGGTGCAGGGCTCCGGCCGGAGCGGACGGGCGCTGCGGCATCGGCGCCGGCGGAATCTCCATGGCGGAAGGCTCCGGAGTCTGCGCCGGCTTTGACGGAGCGCTTTCCGGTGCCTGCGGGTGCGGTGCGACGACGGCCGTTGTCGCTTCGGGAGGATTTGTCGGCGGGGCATCCGGAGTGTCGGAAGGTGCGGATGCACCTGGCGATGTCGCCTGCCGTGTCGCCGACGGCTCGACGGGCTTTTCCGGCGCAAGAGAGGGGGAAGGCTGCGTTCCTTCGGAGGATGCCGCGGGAGGTGCGTCGATTCCATCCAGATCGGGACCGTCAGAGCTGCGCCAGCCCGGTGCCGTCGGCGCCTCACCGGTGCCGATGGGACGAGTAGGTGTTTCGGGAAGCGGGGTTCCGGTTTTTTCGTTTTCGCTCATCGCTTGAGCCTCCGATAGGGGAACAGCCGGTCACCGCAGTATTCCCACAGCTTGTCGGTGATGAACGCCATCGTCACGATCACGAGGAGAACGAGATAGATGTGCTCCTTCGGCCCGATGCGCTGGCTGCCCAGAATGAGGGCGCCGAGGCCGCCGCTGCCCATGTCGACCATTTCGGCCAATATAATATAGCCCCATCCGACACCGAAACCCATCCGCATCGCGTCGTACAGATTCGGAAGAGAGATGGCGAGCAAAACGTGTCTGACGGTTTGCCACTTGTTCGCCCCGAGGGTGTAGGCCGTGAGCAGATAGACGTTGTCGACCTCCTCGATGGCCCGCACGAAGAGCGGAAGGAGATAGATTCCGAACGCGAAGGCGAGGAACATCACCTTCTGAAGCTCGGTCGTGCCGAAGAGGCTCATGAACAGCGGGACGAGCGCCGGGATCGGCAGGTAGCCGCCGAACACCACCAGCGGGGCGAACATCGCCTTGATGCGCGAGAAACTGCCCATGGCGAGGCCGAGGGGGAAGCCCAGAAGCAGGGCGACGAAAAAGCCCTCGGCGACGCGGACGAAACTCGAAACGACGTTGCTGAACAGCTTACGCTCGCTCCAGAGCGATTTCAGGGAGCGCAATACTTCCATCGGACTCGGAAGGATGGCCTGTGTCAGCAGGCGCGTCTCGATATCTTCGTAGGTATATTCCAAAACGTATGTTTGTTTGCCCGCCGCTTGCGGAACCGGGGTCCCTCCGCGACCGATGGGGGGCGATTTCTCGTTTCCGGCCGCCTCGGCCGGCGCCGGTACCGCGGTCCGCCCTGTAATGCGACCCCGCTTCAGCTTGATCTTGAAGCTGTCGCCGTATTTGCGGACGTAGAGATTGTGCAGGGGAAACCGTGCCGTGCCATTGACGAGAAACGTATCGGTGGCGCTCTGCTCGAGCTTCCAGCCGACGATGGCCAGGCCCATGCCGTCGGTGATGACGCGGCCGATTTCGGGGACCGGCGTGCCGGTGTCGAGTTCCCCTTCGGGGAGATAGACGACATCCATCCGTCCCCAGGTCGCGATCGTCCAGACGAGCAGGATGAAACAGATCGGAAGCACGCCGAGCATCGCGCTCTGCGTGATCGAAACCGGCTCGCGGATCTTCAGAAACTCCTTCGGCGTGCCGCTCTGCGCCATGTCGTCCCGCTCTGCCGTCATCTCGCTTCCTCCGCCATGTCATGATGCAGACGCGCACTGGCGTGCGCGCCTGCATCACGCGTGATCAATTGCCTTCCGGTGAATACACCGAAACTTCGACGCGCCGGTTGAGCGCGTGGTTCTGAGCATCCGCGGCGTCGGCCGGCTCTTCCCAGCCTTTGCCCTCGACGACGAACTTGTTCGGGTCGAACTTGAACTTGTTCACGAGGGCCTGCTTGACGGCGTTCGCGCGCTCACTGCTGAGCTCCTTCACGATCTCTTCCGGGACCTTGCCCTTCATCGAGCCGTCGGTGTGGCCGACGATCGCGATGACGGCGCGCTCGTAGGCGCCGACGAGGCGGCCGATCTTTTCCATCGTCGTCTCGATGTTGGGATCGTAGAGGGTGTTGGGCAGGGGGCGGCCGATGTCGTCATGCTGAGGCTCATACAGGTTCGAGGAGTTGGGGTAGAAGCTGATGCGCACCGTCTGGGTGACGATCGGGGCTTCCGCCGACACCTTCTTGTAGCTGGTGGGGACGAAGCTGCTGACGTACTCGTCTTTGTGATGCTTGAACGTGCCTTCCTTCTGAAGCGCCTGGATGATCGAGAAATCCATGAGCTGATCGAAGGTGACCGGGCTTTCGACCCTGCCGGCGAGCTGGTAGACCGAGTTGATGTTCTTCCAGGTGCGTTCGAAGCTGGTCGGGTTGTTGGCGTTGAGGAAGAACTCGACGTTCTCGGCGAAGTTCGTCGAGTGGGCGTCGTTCTGCATCCCCTTCACGTCATCGACCTTCATGCCGTAGCCGTCGGCCATCCATTGGAAGGCCTGGGCCTTGAAGGTGGGGTTCTTCAGCAGGTCCATGCCCTCGAAGATGCCTGCCACGAGACCCTTCACGACTTCGGGCTTGTCGCGGGCGAAGTCGGCCCGCACGGCCCACACGTCGGCGATCAGCTTGTTGGCCTCGCTGGTGGTGGTCAGGATGCGGGTTCCGGCGACCTTCTCGGGAATATTGTAGATGTCGGGTGCCCAGCTCACGCAGGCATCGATGCTCTTGTCGGAGACGAACGCCGCGGCCGCCTCGAATGCGGTGGCGGTGTATTTCGGGGTGATGTCGCTCAGCTGGAGGCCGCCGTTGATCAGCAGGTTGCTGATGAAATACTGGGAGGGGCTGTTCTGGGCGAAGACGACCGTTTTGCCCTTCAGGTCGGCGACGCTGCGGATGCCGGAGCGGACGACGATGCCGTCGCCGCCGTTCGACCAGTCGACCTGCTGGAAGATGCGGGGCGCGGTTCGGCTGTCTTTCATCAGTTCGGGGGCGAACAGGGCGATCATGTCGAGCGTGCCCCACAGCACGTGGCTGGTGCCGGCGGCATACGCGTCGCGGGCCGCGACCGGGTCGTCGATCAGCTTCAGATCGACCTTGAACCCGTATTTCTTGAAGAATACGCTCTCTTCACTGGGTTTGAAGCCGTTGTTGGCGGCCACGATGGGAAGCCAGCCGATCCAGACGTTGATCGGGAAAACGACGGTCTTTTCCTTCTCATCCCATTTGTAGGCAGACGTTCCCTTGACCGGGGGGAGCTTCTCCTGCGGAACATACTTGTATTCCTGGACCGTCGTGACACCCTTCGTATCCGGGGCTTCGACCGCCGGCTTGACGGGGGCCGCGCCGGCCGGAGCCGGGGCTTCCTGTGCGAACGCGCCGGTCTGCAGCGCAAAACCGATCATCGCAGCCGCTGCGAAACGGAACAGTTTCATAAATATCCTCCAATATATTTGAATCAATATTTGTTGTGCGGGTATGGAGTGGAGAATGCGCTCAGGCGCGGGGTCCCAGTTCCTTCTCGGGGGCCGGCGGCGGGGCTTCGGTGACGGGTGCGGCGGGAGCTGCTTCTCCGGATGCCGAATCGATGCCGTAGACGGAGGCGAACTCGGCAAGGGCCTGCTCGCCGAGGGCTGCCTGCTCGTTCTCCTTGAGCTGGATGCCCGACGTGTCGATCTGGCCGGTCGAGACGCGGGCGCGGCCGGCGGCCTTGTCACGGCGCTCCTGGACGAGCTCGGAAACGCGGGCGATCGTGTCGCCGGTTCCGCCGATGCTGTTGATCATGCCCTTGGCCATCTCGGAGAGCTCGGCCTGGGCCTCGAGCATCTCGGTCTCGGAGACCATCGCCTGGAGCTTCTCGATCTTCTGCTGGGCCTCACGGACAGAAACGTCGCGAGCGCGCTCGAGATCCTTGAATGCCTTTTCCTGGAGCTGAAGCTGCTGCTGGTTCTCGTCGAGCTGCTGCTTGACGGTCTGGAGCTGGAGAGCAAGCTGGCCGGCGACGGCGCGGTTGCCTGCCTTGAGATTCGCGGTGATCTTCGCGGTGAGTTCCTTCTCTTTCTGGGTGAGGTTTTTGACCTGCCTGATCAACCTCTCGAGGAACGCCGCCTGGTTGGCGAGCTGCTCGTTGAAGCGGGAGATCTGCTTGCGGAGGTTCTCTTTTTCAACCTCGATCAGCGCATGCGGATTCTGGGCTTCGAGCCCCGAGATGAATAGACCGAAAAAGCCTCGAATGAGA
>MWAR01000557.1 GCA_002068715.1 bacterium ADurb.Bin374 | reverse complement strand
GACCCAGTTACGAATCGTCACCGCCGACGGCTCGAACTCCTTGGCAAGGTCTTCTGGGCTCCGACCGGCCAGAACGAGGTCTACGAGCTGCTGGCGGAATTCCGGTGGATATGGGGGGCGAGTCTTGGCATGGGGGACACCTCCTTCTCAATCATAAGCGAAAAAGTGTCCACCAAACCGGGTCCACTTCACAGGTCAGCTAGGTTGGAATTCATGGATACCATCGTTCTGTTACAAAGAAAGAACAGAGGTGTCGACGGTTTATGATATATCGTTATACAATACTCGACAAAGTAGATGCTTCTCGGTCTCGAAAAAGCGATTTAATTGAGTCATGTCCGAGAATTAACTATATAACAATAGAAATAAATGACACAAATGCATTTTACAGAGCTGGGCTGTGATACATCCGGCGAGAAGTAAATACGGTCATTTGCTGCAGATGTGATGAGAAATGAGTTGGCGAGCTTGTTCGACGGGATCGTGGCGGTCGATCTCGAGGTGCATCCTGTCTCGGGAACATTGCTGGCGGCGGGGGCGTTTCGGGAGGGACGGCAGGCGTTCAGGGAGACGGGGCCGTGGAACGATCCGCGGGAGGTCCTGAAAAGCCTCGAGATATATGGCCGCGATTCGGGGTTCGTCCTTGGGCACAATGTCCTGGCGCATGATGTCGAGTGGCTGAAGCGACATGCTCCGGGGCATGCCCTGCTGAAACTCCCGGTCATCGATACGCTCCTCCTGTCGCCGCTGGCCTGGCCGCGGCACCCATATCATAAACTATGGAAAGGCTACAAGCAGACCGAATCGAGCCGAAACGACCCGCTGCGCGATTCCGAGGCGGCGCTTACCCTGTTTCGGGAACAGCTCGGGCAGTTCCGCGTCGACCCGCTTCTGCCGCTGTATCTGTGCCTGCTTGGCCAGGATGACGTGACACGCGGTTGCGCCGCGGCCATCGCCCGTGAAACCGGGGCGAAGCCCCTGGATCTTGACGAGACGTTCCGCCAGGCGCGTGAGACCTTTTCCGGAAAAGCCTGCAGTAAAGCCCTTGAAGAGCTTTTCGACACCGGAGGCTATCGCCGGCCGGAGTGGATCGCCCTTGCGATGGCGCTGGCCTGGCTTTCCGTGGCAGACGGCATGTCGCGGCTCGCGCCGTGGGTGGTCCATGCGTTTCCCCGGGCCGTCGAGATCCTTCATGCCCTTCGGCGCAGACCGTGCGGTACATGCGAGTATTGCCGGGAGTATCATTCCCCCCTCGAGTCGCTCAAGCGGTTTTTTCACCCCTTCGACGCATTCAGGCCCGTTCTCGAAGGGCCGCCGCCCGTTTCCCAGCAGGATGTCGTCGAAGCGATCCTCGAAGGCCGGGACTGCCTCGTCGTCCTGCCGACCGGCGGCGGCAAGTCGCTCTGTTACCAGCTTCCCGCGCTGATGCAGGCGCGGCAGAGAAACCTGCTGACCCTCATCATATCGCCGCTCCAATCGCTGATGAAAGACCAGGTCGACGCCCTCGCGCGGCGCGGCATCCCGAACGTCGGGGCGCTCAACGGCCTGCTTTCCGTCTTCGAGCGGGCGGAGACCCACGAAAAAGTCGCCCTCGGCGATATCGACATCCTGTGGGTCGCCCCCGAACAGATGCGCAACCGCTCGTTCCGCGACACCCTTTCCCAGCGGGAGATCGGCCTTGTCGTCGTCGACGAGGCGCACTGCCTGTCGAAATGGGGCCACGATTTCCGGCCCGACTACCTGTTCCTGTGCTCGTTCCTGAAGGAGGTGCTCGGGGAAACCGCCTCCCTGCCGCCGATTGCCTGCTTCACCGCCACGGCGAAGCTCGACGTGATCGAGGAGATCCGCACCTATTTCCGGCAGGAGGCCGGCAAGGAGATGCACCTGTTCATCGGCACGGCCGAGCGGAAGAATCTGCGGTTCCATGTCCACGGGCTCGACACGAAGAACGGCCGCGACGCGAACCCAGACGGATACAACAAGATCGGGCTTGCCATCGAGATCCTGAAAGAGGGGCTCCGCGACGGGGGTGGCGCGATCCTGTTCACCGCAAAACGCAAGGCGGCAGAAAACCTCGCCAAGAAACTTCAGGCATCGGGGTTTAAGGCCGACTTCTTTCACGCGGGCCGCACCCCCGACGACAAGCGGCGTGTGCAGGAGGAGTTCCTGGCCGGCCGTCTCCGGGTGATGTGCGCCACGAACGCTTTCGGCATGGGCGTCGACAAGCCCGACGTCCGGGTGGTGATCCACACCGAGATTCCAGGTTCCCTCGAAAACTATCTCCAGGAGGCCGGCAGGGCTGGGCGAGACCAGGAAAATGCTGACTGCCACCTCATCTTTTCGGCCGATGATATCGAGTTCCAATTCCAACTGTGCATGTCGAGCCGCATCGCGCACGGCGATCTGATCGGCATCTTCCGGGGAATCCGGAACCTCGCGCGCAAGCAGAAAGCCGGCCCGGGGCGCGGCGAGATCGTCCGGACGACGGGCGAGATTCTCAGGGACGAAGAGACCACCACCGATAAAATCGATGCATCGGAACCGATGGCAGACACCAAGGTCAAGATCGCCATTTCCTGGCTCGAAAAGCTCAACCGGCTCGAACGCTCGTGGAACCGCACCTCCGTGATCGAGGCGAAGCCTGTGCCGCCGACCCTGGATTCCGCGCTGGAGATCATTCGCAAGCTTGGTTTGCCGGAATACAGGCAGGCAGAGTGGGGGCGTCTTATCCGGCACCTCTACAACGCGAACGCCGATGACCTGCTGAACACCGACGCGATGACCGTCCAGCTCGGCCAGTCGACCGAGAATCTCATTTCGACCCTGCGGGAGATGCGGAACGTCGGACTGATTTCACACTCCATCAACTGCACGGCACTTTTCAACAACCTGCCGGACGAGAAGGACGATGCCGTGTCCCGCTGGGATTCATTCTGCCGTATCGAAAGCCGCATCCTCGACATGCTTGCCGAAACGGAGGCATGGGGGGACGAGGACGGCAGCACACTCGACCTGCGCTTGTGCGCGACGCAGCTTTCCGCAGACCGGTCGTTCGAGAACGTGCGAGCGAAAGACCTGTTCCCCGTTCTGAAAATCTGGCGGCGCGACGGTCTTGTGACATTCGTGTCGCAGGGGTATGACCGTTGCCGGCTGAAGCGGAGCATGAGCCCGGGGGAGATCCGGAGCATGATTCCCTACCGCCAGAAGATCGGCAGTGGGTATCTCGACCTGCTCAGAAAACGATGCAACAGGCAGGGCCGGGAACAACGCGTCGAGTTCACCGTCGACGAACTCGAGAATCTCCTGCCGGTGAAAGACCCACCGCGAACGTCGTCCGAGAGTTTCAACGCCGTCAGGAGGGTGCTTCTGTCGCTGAACGAGACGCACGCGCTCCATATCCAGAACGGGCTCTCGGTGTTCCGGCCTGCGTTGACGCTGAAACTCAAGGATGACCGCCCCCCGGCTGCCGGCGAGTGCCGGTCTCTCGATGATTTCTTCGACGAGAAGATCGCCCAGGTGCACGTGATGGGGAAGTATGCCGAGTTCGGGAAAAGCGACATCCGGAGCGCGATGACGATGGTGAAGGAGTATTTCTCGCTCTCGCGGCAGGAGTTCTACGATCGCTACTTCCACCGGCGAAAGGAACTGCTTCAGTATCCGACCGGCGAGGAAAGCCTCGCCAGGATTACCGGGAAGGCGCTGCAGGAAGGTCACAGGCCTGAGTATTCCCTGTCGGACGCGCAACGGGCGATCGTGACCGAAGGCAAGACGAGGAACATTCTGATTTTGGCGGGGCC
>MWAR01000556.1 GCA_002068715.1 bacterium ADurb.Bin374 | reverse complement strand
TGACAAGCCACTGGTCGCGTTTCGCCTCGTCGGTCTTTGGCAGTTCTCTTTCGGGGGCCGCCGCATACGCGGCAAATACCTTCTTGAAAGGTTCCCAGCCGAACGCGGACTGGATTTCCGTGAACAGCCACAGGCCGATCCAGGGATCTTTCTTCCAGACCTCGAAATCGGGCCGGGCGAGATACGCCTCGGCTTTTCCCGGATACCCGCTGAACCAGGGATGGTCCTTGGGGGCGGTTCCCCGGATCTTCTCCTCGACGAACAGCGAGAAGAGGTTGCAGGTGACTTCGCCGGCCCCGGCGAAGGTCCATTCCGGGCGCTGATGGTTGTGGCCCAGTTCGTGCCAGAAGCCCCAGGCGCCTTCGACGTCCTTTTCCGGGTTCGTCAGCCCGTCGAGCTTCACCAGCTTGTACGAAACCGCGATGTTGCCCATGATCGGATACCCGCCATGGAGCCATCCGTTCGAGATCTGGCGATCCGTCACGATGCGCTGGGGGCGCCGATCGAGCGGGCGGGTTCCGAGATCGACATACCAGCCGAGCACCTTGTACCAGAACTCCATGAGCGGCTTCGGATCATCGAGAGACCTGATCTCTGCGGACGGCACGGTGAGAATGATGCGTTCGCACTGGAGCTCGGCCCAGGGGGCAGGGGCGTCGCGCAGGCGCTTCCATTCAGCGGCACTGGTTTTCCCGAGAACATAGAACGGCGCCTCGACGACGCCTCCGGCCACGCGGATCGTCGCATGACCCGGGTTAACACCGTCCGGGGAGCGGGGCACGTCGAGGTAGAGAAGCCCACCGTGCGGGTTCGCGACCCGGTTGAGCCCGGCTGAAACAGGAAAATTGCGGGCGATCTCGGGATGCCGCTTCCATTCGGGGGTGTTCCAGAGAACGTCGGTGTGGCATCCTATCCGGATGCGGAACCCCTCGCCGGAACACGATTCCGGGAGGGTGACCTCGACCTCTTTGCCAGCGAGCGCCCACAGGCCGGTGCTCGTCCAGCCGGGAACGGAGAGATCGACGTCGATCTCGCGGGTGACGCGCGGGGCGTTTTCCGGCGGAACACCGGGAAAATCCGACGCCGAGTCGGCTGGTTGAATATCTTTGGATGTATTTATCAGCGAATCGAACTGGTCCACCAGAAGAGCTAGCCTGGGAAGCGGATCATCCTTGCGGACCGGCTGCTTTTCGGTCGGGATGACCGGCCGGGCCGCCTTTTCGACGAGGGCATGGACCCGGTCGCGGAACGGCGAGTTCCCCTGCGGCAGCCAGCGATACGCGCTCGAAACGACGGCAAGGGCCTGCTCTGCGTTGGCACTCTGCCCGGCATCCCGTCGCGCCTCGAGCAGGGAAAGGGCGTCGAGTGCATGACCGCGCCTCAGCCACGCCTGATCCTCCGTCTTCAACGGAGGGATCTCGTCGATGTATCCGTCGACGAACGCGAGCCCCATCGGGGCAAGGACGCGATTCAAAGAATAGTCTTTGGTATAGTCGAGTAGGGGATGCACCTGCATCCAGCCCCAGGCAAGGCCCGTCGCCAGATAGCCGCCTCCGTCTCGGATGAACGCCGTGAGAGCCTGCTCATGCTCCCCGTCGACCGCGATGTTGTCACCGACGAGCAGGTCGATCCCCTCGAGCTGGTCTTTCCACCCGGGGCACCGGAGAAATTTCACCTCGAATCCCGCTTCCTTCAGGGGCTTGGCGATATCGAGCGCAAAGATCAGCCCCGCAAGCGGTTTCGCTTTCCCCGAGCCCGGCTTGCGGGCAGCCCATTGCGCCGCGTTGACGACGAACCGCTTCGTGTCGCCCTTCTTCAGTCCTTCGTCGATGATCATCCCGCCATGCCCGAACGCGACGACACGCCCCTTCCCGAACCGCGTAGCCGCAACGACCGGCTGATCGTATCCCTTCGCCTTCCCGAGAACGACGGGAAACGCCTCCTCGCCGACGCACGCGATCGGCCCCGGCACCCCCGTCTTCGCTATCTGCCGAACACCCGCCGTGAACTGCGCGACATCTTCTTCGACGGGGAAACTCGCCCAGGAAGGAGGGATGACGCCCCAGGTGACCATGTACATGGTGATTGCGGCGAGCAGATGCGAAAACAACCGGGAGGTAAGCGAACTGTTCATCCGGCATCAAGCTCCTTTTCGATTCATATAGCATACCCGTTTCGAGGCGGCCTGTCTGATGTTTTATGTTTGGACATCACGGCGCCGACGCATGAACGCCGACCTCGAACGACTGTAGATCCGGAGGATGTGGCGAATGGTATGTGAACCATCGTTATCTGTCTGACGAACCTTCACTTGAGGTATAATGAGGCGAAACGCATATGGGAATATCGATGTGAAGAAAACCCAACTTCGGATTTTCGTGAAAGATCGCAGGGGCGCTGTTCCGCTTCGGGCATTTCTGGCGGCTCTGGAAGCTGTGCTCGAGGCCGGTGGTGACGTCGATCGTAATTATAACGGCAAGTCCCGGGTGCGCTGGAAAATTGCCGAACTCCAGAATGGAAGTGCCGGTGCGGTGATCGAAGGGGTGCCCGAAAGCGCCAGATTTCTTGCGGCGGCAGAAGAA
>MWAR01000555.1 GCA_002068715.1 bacterium ADurb.Bin374 | reverse complement strand
GCCAGCACCTGGATAAAATCCATGAACATCTGCGCCTGGGTGACCGAGAACTCCGGCTTTGCTGCTGCCAGGCACTCGGCGTCATCGCCGATCCTTTGTCCGTCGATATCCTCATGGACGCCCTCCGCGATGAAAGCGACTGGGTGCGCATTTACGCCGCGATCGCGTTGGGAAACATCGGCGACTCCCGCGCCGTGGTTCCCCTGCTTCGGGGTTTGTCCGACCGCAACGCCGAGGTGCATCGCAACATCGGGCGCGCGTTCCGGAAACTCGGAGCCGGCGTTTTCGAGACGATCGCGAAGTGTGTCGAGAGCGACGAAATGGTGCTCAGGCGCAACTCGGCCATCGCGATCCGCGAGCTCGAGGAAGAGCGCGGCGTCGATCTGCTCATCATGCTGATGAGCGATGCAGAGGACAAGGTCAGACAGGCGGCCGCCGAAGCCCTCGGCCGGTTCCCGGGCCTCAAGTCGCGAACGATTCTCGGTGAAGCCCTGAACGATGCCGTCTATGCGGTGAGGATCGCGGCGATGACCTCGGTCTCCGAGCACGGCCAGCCCGAGGGAATCAAACTGCTCATGGACCACATCGCCCACCTCAAGGAAGAGCGCGAACTGAGAACCGCCAGGCGGCAACTCGTTCTTCTGGCCCAGCGGATTCCCGCCAGCTTCATCCCACTGTTCGGGCACGAACAGACGGCAGTCAGAACGATGGCGGCCGAAGCGCTCACGGGTGTCGGCCTGGCAGTTCTTCCCGTCCTGAACGAAGTCGTTGCCGCCGAGGGGACTTCCGAAACGGTCGTCTTCTGGTGCAACAAGGTCATGAAAACCATTCGCAACCCCCAGGAGCCCCTCGGCGATGCGTGAGTTCTCCTCGTCCGGCTCCTGCCTCGCCTGGCTGAAGCTCGCCGCCGTCTCCTGGATCGGAGACACGGTGAGGGCCGGCCTCATCAAGGAGTTCCGGACGCCCGAAGCCGTTCTTGCCGCTGACAAAGCTGCATTGAGCCGCGTGAAGGGCTGGACGAGGGATCGCCTCGACAGGTTCGTTGCCGAGCGCGAACGCCTTGTTCCCGTCTGCGACCCGGATATTTTCGAGAAAAAAAACATCCGGATGGTGACCTTTGCCGATCCTGAATACCCCGCGCTGTTGCGCGAGATTCACGACTCGCCGCTCGTTCTGTTCGTCCGCGGCCGTCTGCCCGTCGATCCGCGGCCCCACATCGCCATCGTCGGCGCCCGGAACGGCACCCAGCTCGGGTTCGACATCGCCCGCGATTTCGGCCGCGAGCTCGCCGCCGCGGGTTTCGTCGTCGTCAGCGGCCTCGCGCTCGGCGTCGATACGTTCGCCCATCTCGGAGCACTCGAAGGCGGCGGTCGCACGATCGCCGTTCTCGGTTCGGGCCCCGACATCACCTACCCGGCCGCGAACCGGAAAATTCGCGAACGGATTCTCGCCGAGAACGGCGCGCTCGTCTCGGAATACCCGCCGGGCACCCCCGCCCGGCCCTGGCACTTCCCAGTCAGGAACCGCGTCATCGCCGGCATGTGCGTGGCGACCGTCGTCGTCGAAGCATCGGCGCGCAGCGGCTCCCTGATCACGGCCAGGCTCGCGGCCGAGCAGGACCGCGAGGTGTTCGCGATCCCCGGCAACATCCGTTCCGCGCTTGCCGAGGGGACCCTGTCCCTGATCAAGGACGGCGCCCAGCTTGTGACGTCGCCGCACGATCTCATCGAATACTATGCCCGCCTGCTTCCCGCGCGTGAAGCGACGGCTTCCGCCACGGACCGCAAGGAACACGAACTCGACCTGACACCGGAAGAATCCCGGCTGCTTTCGGCGATCGCCTCCGAACCCATGCCGCTCGACCGACTGCTCGCCGACGGCCGCTGGCCGCGCGACCGGCTTTTTTCCCTTCTGCTCACCCTCGAAATGAGAGATTTTCTGGTGAAGCTGCCCGGGAATATGTATCATGCCAAAATCAAACCCCCCCAGGGGAGGTCATAAGTGAACAAAACCAGAACTCCGCTCGGCCAGCTCATGAAATTGATGGATCTGGTCAGGCGCCAGATCGAGAAGAGAGACGGTCCATCCGCTTCCGCGGAGGAGACGGCCGAGGATATGCCGCTGATCGCCCGGCTGATGAAGCAGGGATTCCGCATGGAGGAAATCGAGACGGCCATGAAGTGGCTTTCCCTGATGAGCCTCACCGTTGCCGGGAAAGGCGTGACCGGGCTTTCCGAGCCGCCCGTCGTCGAGAAGCCTTCGACCGACGTCATCGACCACGCCAAGTCCGGCGGTGTTCGGCAGCTGCACTCGTCGGAAGCGATCCGGCTCACTCCCGAGGCCCAGCAGCATCTGCTGGGCGTCCTGGAGCGCGGCGAGATCACCCCGCTTCATTTCGAGCGCGCCATCGAATACCTGTGGCGGCACGATCTGCGCGAGGTCACCCCGACCCGACTCGAACTGATCCTCTACATGAACGATCCGCAGACGCAGACCCAACCGCAGGCCAACGTGGCGCCGGGAACGAACGCCATGTTCAGCAACAAGCTCAATCCGCCAGTGTTTATAAATTAATATGTATAATAATATCGGTAATAGAATCCCATGAGCGCAAAGCATCTCGTCATAGTCGAATCGCCGGGAAAGATCAAGACCCTCACGAAGTTTCTCGGTCGCGAATTCATCGTCGAGGCCAGCAAGGGCCATGTGATCGACCTGCCCGATTCGAAACTCGGGGTGGAACCCGATCGCGGGTTCGTGCCGGTGTTCCGCGTGGTGCCGGACCGCAAAGACGTCATCATTCGGCTCCGGGAAGCCGCGGAAAAGGTCGAAAGCATCTATCTCGCCCCCGACCCTGATCGGGAAGGGGAGGCGATCAGCTGGCACCTGGCGAGCGCGCTGGGCGTCGATCCGACCAGCGCCTGCCGCGTGACGTTCAACGCCATCACGAAAGACGAGGTGCTGCGTTCCCTCGAACAACCCCGACCCATCGATATCAACCTCGTGAACGCCCAGCAGTCGCGCCGCATTCTCGATCGCCTGGTCGGCTATAAACTGTCGCCCCTGCTCTGGAAGAAAGTCTGCCTCGGCCTTTCCGCGGGCCGGGTCCAATCGGTCGCGGTCCTCCTGATCTGCGACCGCGAGAAGGAGATTCTCGCATTCAGGCCCGAGGAATACTGGACCATCGAGGCGGGGGTGAACA
>MWAR01000554.1 GCA_002068715.1 bacterium ADurb.Bin374 | reverse complement strand
CGGCAAACGAGGTCTCGACCGACAGCAACGCAAGGCAGCAGAGCTGGAGCGTGAACCTCACCCAGCCGCTCCTGAAGGGCGGCGGCGCCCGCGTGGCCACGATCGACGTGCGCCGGACGCGGATTCACGAGCAGATCAACGTGCTGCAGCTCAAGCAGACCGTTATGGACACGGTCACCGGCGTCATCAAGGCCTATCGCGTCCTGCTCAAGGCCCGGTGGGACGTCGAGATCAACAGAACTTCGCTCGAGCGTGCCCAGACCCTTCTCGAGACGAACCGTCTGCTGATCGAACTCGGCAAGATGGCGGCACAGGAGATCATCCAATCGGAAGCCGACGTCGCCGACAAGGAACTCGCCCTCGAAGTCGCGGTCAACGCCTACGACCGTGCCCGGCTCGACCTGCTGCGCCTGCTCGATCTGAGCAAGTTTCTCCAGATCGTTCCCGACGACGAGATCGAGTCGCCGCCTTTCACGTTCGATGAAAACCGCGTTCTGTCCCTGGCTCGGGAGAATCAGCCCTTCTTCCTGACCACCAGGCTAGATGTCGATCTGGCCGAGCTGGACCTGATCGCCGCGCGAAACAGCATGAAGCCTGATCTCTCGCTGACCGGCTCCTACGGTTCGAGCCAGGTCAACGGCCTGCCGGCCCTCGACAGCCGCAACACAGAATGGGGCATCGGTCTCACGCTCGACGTGCCTACATACGGCCTGGGCCGGCGCGAACTGCGGGCCGGACTGATCGGCGCGGAAACCGGGGCGAAGAAGGCGGCGCTCAATCTCCGCAAGCTGTCCGACAATCTCGAGCTCGAGTGCATCGATTCGGTCCGGCAGATCCGCACGCTCGAGAAACAGATCACGCTGGCGGCGAAGGCGCGCGAACTGAGCGAACGCAAGCTGGCGGTCGAGCAGGAAAAGCTCAAGGCCGGCCGCAGCACGAACTTCCAGATCGTCGCCTACCAGGACGACCTGCGCAACGCAAAAATCAGCGAACTCTCCGCCCGCATCTCGTATCTCGACGCGCTTTCCGACCTCGATGTGTTCATGGGAACCATGACCTCGACGTGGGGCATCGACCTCAACGACCGGGCCCCGACCGAAGGCCCGACAAGCGCATCGGAACCGGTTTCGCTCCGGTTCAGCGAACCGGAAACGTCGATCACGACGACCGCCACCGGCACCGGCGATGACATCGGCGGAACCGCCCCCGCGTCCGTCACCCTTTTCTTCACGGATGTCCCGGAGCCGCTTACAGACAGCGCTTCCGAATCGGAGCTTCCCGGCATGGAGCTTCCGGACATCGAAGCGTTCCGACCGGATGAAATCCCAGAAATCCAGGAAACCGCCAGCCAGACCGAGGTTTCACGATGAACGACACCGCCGCCTCACGCGACCAGGTTCTTCCAGAACTGACCGAACTGATCCGCATCGGCCTCGCCCTCTCGAACGAGAAGGACTTCGCGGCACTTCTTGAAATGATCGTGACGACGGCGCGCACTCTGACGCGGGCCGACGCCGGCACGCTGTATATCGTCGATCCGGTGGCGCGCCAGCTCCAGTTCAAGATTCTTCAGAACGACACCACGCGAACGCGCATCAACGCCGTGCGCGACACGGGTGCGCCGATTCCGCCCCCGGTGTCCTTGTTCATCGACGGGGCCCCGAACAACGGCAACGTCTCGTCATACGTCGGCCTGACCGGCGAAACCGTCAGCATAGCCGACGTCTACGCGGCGAAAGGCTTCAATTTCAGCGGCGTCAGAAGCTACGACGAAGTGTCGGGCTACCGCTCGAAGTCGATGCTGGTCATTCCGATGAAGAACCACGAAGGCGATATCATCGGCGTGTTGCAGCTGCTGAACGCGCGCACGCCCAGGGGCGATGCCGTGATCACCTTTTCCGATCGAGACGCGGTTCTCGTCAGCTCGCTGGCTTCGCAAGCCGCCGTGGCGCTGACGAACGCCAACCTGCTCACCCGGATGAAGGCGGACCTGGAGGAGATCCGGCGACTGCGCGACACCGAGAAGGAACTCGGCGACAAGCTGCGCGAGGCCTACATCAAGACCGAACAGTCCAACCTGGAACTCAAGGAGGCCCTCGGAAAAGTCTGGGTCGTCCGGCTGACCGGCACCATCTTCTTGATCCTGATCGCAGTCATCTTCTGGTTTTCCTCCCGCCAGGGCGGCCTGGACCTGTTCACTGACCTTCGCCGTCTGGCCGCCCGAAAGGCTTCACCGGAAGCGGCTTCGCAGACTGCCGATGTCCCGACGATCGCGATCGAGATCATGCCGGTATCGACATCGATCACGCTGATCGGTCAGATCGAACCAATCCGGCAGATCAACGTGGTGAGCCCGTTCTCCGGCAAGATCGCGGATGTGAACTTCGAATACGGCCAGGTCGTGCAGGAAGGCGACGTGCTGGCCTCGATCGATCCCGGCGAGGTGATGGTACGGCTTCGCGAGGCGCAAGCCGCGGCGATCAGGGCCGAGCAGAACGAGAAAACACTCCGAAACTGGCTCTCGGGCCCCGAAGTCACGCGGGCGAAGATGAACCAGAGTCGCAGCCGAACGACGCTCGATTCGCTGAAACGCAAGCTGGCCGAGGCCCAGCTGATGTTCTCGCGGGGCATCATTCCCAAAACCGAGCTGGAGAGCGCTCAGGAGAGTTACGACAACCAGGTCATCAACGATCGGGCCGCGACGGACGAAGTCAAAAGCCTGCTCGAGCGGTGCAGCCCCGAAAACCTCCGGATCGCCGCGATGGAGGTGAAGAACGCGCTCGTGCGACGCGATGAACTGCAGGCGCAGATCGACAGGGCCGTCGTGCGGGCCCCGCTGAGCGGCGTCGTGCTTCGTCCGATGGCGAGAGACGATGACCGCCGGAGCGGCGGCGCCC
>MWAR01000553.1 GCA_002068715.1 bacterium ADurb.Bin374 | reverse complement strand
CCGCTTCGTGGCCAGGAACACGGCCCTGGCAAACCGCGCCTGCAGGAATTCAGGTTTCAGCTCGAGAGCCTTGTCGATCTGTTCGAGGGCCGTCGTCACGTCATCGCGCCGGTGCTCGGCGACGGCAAGCCCGTAGTAGCACAGTGCGAGACGGCCCGACATCGCCTTCGTGCGGAGTTCCGCCTCGACAGCAGCATCGGATTTGCCGTCATCGAGCAGTTTCTTCGCTTTCGCCCGGTTCTCCTTGAGCGCGTTCTCGCCGATCAGGATCGCCTGCTCGAACGCGACGGTCGACTGGTGCAGAATGCCGAGCCGCAGATACACTTTTCCAAGGTGGTAGTAACCGTCCATCGAGGTCGGATTCAGCTTCACGGTGCGTTCGAGGGCCGTCTTGGCGTCGGGAAGGGCGCCGCGGGTTTCCGTCAGCAGACCCAGCATGTAGGAAGCCTGGCCGAGGTTGCGCTTGTAGGCCGCGATCTTGCGCGCCGTGGCGATCGCCTTGTCGTTGAGGTTCGCCGCCCGCTGTTCGTAAAACAGGCCGTTCAGCTGGTCGAGCTGCGTTTCGATCTCGCCGATCAGGCGACGGGCGAAATCTTCGGCCTCGGCCGATTTCTTGAATGAGAAAGCCAGCTCCGCGAGGTGGAACAGCGCACGCGGATGTTTGTCGTTGAGCTTGAAGCACTGCTTGTAGGCGCCGTATGCCTCGTAGGGCTTGTCGGTGCGCTGGAATGCATAGCCGAGCATATACCACGTTTCGGCGTCGCCGCCGTAACTGCGGACGGCGTTCTTGAACTTGTCGAGGGCCTCGGTGAATTTCTTCTCGCCCATCAGCTTCGAGCCTTCGGCTACGAGCTGTTCGGCGGTCTGTTTGTTTTTCTTTGTCGTGGCCGCCTGCTGCTCGCCGAGTTGTTCACGGCTGCGGCTGTCGGTGGCGAGAATGATCAGATCATACGCTCGCTGACGTGACGGATGGTCCGCCGGCGCTTCCTTCATGATCTGACGGGCCAGTGTCAGGACCTTGTCCCACTGCCCCGCCTGATACAGGCCTTCCGCGTTCGAAATCGACGCCGAAAGCTTGTTTTCGAGCGCGTAATCCATGGCGGCATCGGCCGGCAGCGCCGAGGCGGCCAGCCAGAGTCCGAACAGCAGGATGAGACGTTTTCTGGTCATACGACGGATCAGTTATCGGCAGAAGTGCATCTCTCCCTGAATACGAGGAAAACATGAAAAATACGTCACTCTGCTTCGAGCGCGCGGGCAGGACGCGAAGGTCCCGGGCATGCGGCACCCCTTTTCCCTGGCGATGATGAAAACGGGAGGAGTGGGAGCCCAGGTGCATTGCCGCTTCGATGGCGGATCAGACGATCGGGTAGAGCTGGACCTGGTTTCTGCCGCGCTTTTTTGCCTCGTAGAGGGCGGCGTCGGCGGCTTTCACAAGTACCAACGGCCTGTCCATCCCCTTCGGATCGAATTCGGCGGCTCCGATGCTGATGGTGACTTCGAGCGGTTTTCCCTCATGAACGAGGGGATTGGATGAAATGGCCGACAACAGCTTGTCGGCCAGGTGGGATGCGCCCGTGAGATCGGTTTGGGGGAGGAGTATCGAGAACTCCTCGCCTCCGTATCTGGCGGCGAGATCATGGATGCGCAGCTTGTCGCGAAGGATTTGGGCTACGTGTCGCAGCACCTTGTCGCCGACGATGTGGCCGTAGGTGTCGTTGAACCTCTTGAAATGGTCGATGTCCAGCATGAGAAGAGAAAGCGTGGAACCGTGGCGCCTGACCCGGTAGAACTCCTCGAGGAGACGGTTCAGAAAGTGCTTGTGATTCAGGAGACCGGTCAGCCCGTCGGTGGTCGCGAGGTAGAGAAGTCGTGAATTGTGGATGGCGAGGGATGCCTGCGCCGCGAACACGCGCAGCAGCTCCTGCACTCGGTCCGTGAACGTGTTGGCCGACAGCCGGTTGTCGAGATACAGGACGCCGATGATCACCGACTGGATTTTCAGCGGCGTCACGGCGAGAGACAGGATCTTGTTGAGAACGATGCTCTGGTTGCCCGCGACCGCCGGATCGGTGGACGTGTCGCGGATGACCACCGTCTCGCCCGTTTGAAAGCAGCGCCTGATAAGGCTTCCGGAGGTCTTCATGTCCTGCTCGATTTCGCCGGTGCCCAGTCTGCGCAACACGGCCATTTCGAACATCTGCCGCTGTTCGTTGAAGAGAATGAGACCGCCGCGTTCGGCGCCGGTGACCTCGAGGGCCATATCGATCGTATATTCGAGCAGCCGCTGGAAATTGGTGATCGAGCTGAGGGCGAAGCTGACTTCCAGGACCGCGCTCAACTCGCGCATGCGACTTTTTATGACCGTTTCCGTCGAATCCACTTCGCTCTGGACATCCTGTGGCAGCCTGAAACGCAGATCCTGAAAGGTTTCCCGGACCAGGTTCTCGTTCCGGCTGAGGAAGAAGGGAAACACCGGCGGATCGCTGGTTCCCCCCTGGGAGGACTTCAGATCGGCGATGCCGGCCATGCCGAACTCCTGGTCGGCCTCGAGAAAAAGGAAGACGTCCTGGGAAAGTTGGGCGACCGAGCCGGGCTGGAACGGCAGGAAGATGCCCGGCTGAATTTTCATGCCGTTGATGGGCGTTCCGAAGGTGCTGTGGAGGTCCTGGATGAGAACCTGTCCCTGTGCGTCACAGCGGACGAGCAGATGTTCTCTGGAGATGTTCAGAGAGCCGAGCCGGATCTGACAGGACTCGGTGCGACCGATCTTGATGTCCCCGGTTTTTGAAGAAATGGTGCTTGCATGCAGCAGATTGCCGTTGTGATCCTTCAACACGAGCTTCATCAGAATATATCCTTTGGCATGGCCGTGAGTTCGGCGTTGATCTCCTTGAAGTTGGGAGGGCGATTGTTGGGATTCTTGCTGATGCAGTCGAGCATCAGAACCTCGAGGCGGGGCGGGCAGTCATGTCTCAGATCGCGCGGTCTGGGGGGATCCTGGACCAGGATTACTCTGACGTCATCACCGGTGAAGGGGCGTCGGCCGCAGATCATTTCGAACAACATCACGCCGAAGGCGAATATCTCGCTGGCCTGCGTCGCCGACTGTCCGCGCAGCCGCTCGGGAGCGAGATACCAGGGTGTTCCCATGACGACTCCCGTATGGGTCATTTGTGCTTTCATCGACCCATGCGCGAGGCCGAAATCGACGATGCGGGAGTGACCGGAAATATCGATGAGTATATTTTCCGGCTTGATGTCGCGGTGGAGAACGCCGCGTTCGATGATGTGATGAAGGCCTTCCGCCACTTCTCCGCCGATTTTCAGGGCGTTTTCGATCGGGAAAGGGCCTGATTCGAGAAGCGAACGGAGGTTTTCGCCCCGGATGAACTCGAAGGCGATGAAAATGGGCGGGTTGACGGAAACGTCGAACACTTTTGGAATGGAGGGGTGATCGAGGGCTGCCAGAATTCTCGACTCGCCGAGGAAGCGCTCCCGGAGGGCCGGGTCCGATCCGGCGACATCATCGTTGAGCGTCTTGATAGCGACCTCTCTCGCCAGGACGTCGTCGAAAGCCCGGTATACCGTTCCCATGCCGCCACGGCCGATTTCCACCACCTGGACATAACGTGGCGGGAGGAATGACCCCTTGTCGGGGGGGGGCTGAGGCGCCGATATCGCTTTTGGCATGAATGTCACGAGCGGCTGCGGTGTCCGTCGGATTGTGCGGAATCGAGCTTGCAGCCGTTCCCTCGGGAACAGGAGAACGCTGCTGCATGAGCCGGCGGAAAAACTCGATCGCGGGCTGATAGGACGAATCGAGGGAAATGGCAAGCTGAAGAGCTTGATCCGTTCCGGCCTGGTCGCCTGACTCGTAGAGACACCGTGCGAGAGCATACTGCCATTTGACCTTTTTCTTCTCGACATCGGCAAGCACCTGAAAGACGGGGAGGGACTCCCTGTTGAACAGCTTCTTCTTCTCGTACGAGTCTCCAAGGTATTGAAGGGCCCGGGAGTCGCTATGAGCCTGGTAATAGGCCCAGATGGCCTGCCCTGCCGAACGGGAAAGCGAGGCTCCGGTCGACATGAGCGAAAGCAAGCGTTTTCCCCAAGCCTCTCGTGCGGGGTTGCGGATGCAGGCATCCTGGAGTCGTTCGACGGACTGGGGGTCAGATGCTTTCCTGGCGACCAGGAGATCGATTCCAAGGTCCTGCCACTGGACGGCCGTGTCGGGATGCCGTTGCGACGCCGATTTGATTAGCTTTTCGGCTTTGGAAAAGTCTCCGGACAACAGCTTTCCCCTGATCAGCGCCGCCGCCAACGGTCTGTCGGCAAGCACGCGCTCTTCGTCCGACTGGATCGCCCCGATCAGGGCTTCTGCCTCCCTGCGCTGTTCTGCTGCCGGCGTTTCGACATTCATAAGAAAAATGAGCCGGTCTCGCTTTTTTTGCCACTCGATGCGAAGCCGTTCTTCGGATGCCTTGCGCCATCGACCCAGAAAGAACCGGATGGCGAGTACGGCTAAGAAGCACGCTGCAAACACCAGAGCCAGAAGCTCCAGCGTTCCCGCTGGCAAATGTTCCATTGGCAAATATCGAGCCTCCCGGAGAATCCTCAACGTGGAATCCTAACACTCAAACTGATGTTTGACAATCTTCACGACACCAGGAAACCGCGGCATGAAAGGAATGCGCCGGCATGACAACATGCCGGCGCTCCCCGGGAGTCTGATCGATTCGCGGATCCTGTTGCCCCGGTTACCTGAGAAGACGGTCGATCATCTCCTGGAGGTTTTTCACCTCGACAAAGGCCTTTTGCAGGTTCGGGATGCCGTTTCTGATGAAAATGTTTTCCGACGACTCGACACGTTTCCGGATGTTTTCGAATTTCGCTTCGGCATCGGCGGCGTTTGGATCGACGGCGATCAGTTCGGTATACATGTTCGAGCATTCGTCCATCATCCGATCGTAATCGGGGGTTGCGGCCAGGTGGATCAGATACGCCGCCGTGCGCTCCTTCTTATCGTTATCTTCGCGGATCGCGGATTCGGAGGGAACTTCGGGATTGCCGTGCAGAGAACAGGTCGCGCGCGGAGTTTCCGTATCGAGGCCAGTCAGATCGTATTTTCCGCCGTCGGGGCAGACCGCGGGGGTTTTCAGATATCCGAGTTGGACGAGACTCGGTTGGAGGTTCTCCGAGATCGTTGCCGGAAGCGGCTGGGAATAATCCATGTTCAGCATTTCGAGAGCTCCCATGAGGACGCGAAGATTCGCGTGACAGGCTTTGGTCATGTCTGGTTTTGCCGCGATACTTGCCGATGCGGGCAAGTCGAGCTCCATGCCGATGTCACGGAAGATCTCCGGATTTGTTTTCGCGTCACGGAGCGTGTTCAGGAACCCCGTGCGCTCATACTCGATGGATGCCTTCAGATCCACGGCGGGGCGGGGGATGCGCTTGAAGAAATCCGTCAGGCGGGTTTTCCAGATCTCTTCCGGATGTCGCGTGCGGAACTCGATGAGCGCATTCGCGGCGATCTTGCGGATGGCGACTCCGATCATGGTGCTGATGATGATGCCGTTGTCCTCGACATGCTGGCCGAGCATGAACGTCGAGGTCAGCGTGTCGAACGCGGCTTCGGGCCTGCCGTCTTTTTCCTGCTGCCAGGCCCAGGCTCGGGCAAGCCGTGCAAGCTGGCGGAGGCGACGGTAGGGCGGGATGAAGTCGGAAAAGAGCTGGCGATCGTCGGGAGTGAAATTGCACTGTTGGCAGGCGGCGCCGAGTCGGAGAAGATCCATCGCGCTTTTCACTTTCGGCTCGCGCAGGAGCGCGGCCGAAGCACTGCCGAGATTGCTCATGTCTTCGAATTTCTCGATCTTGCCGAACTCGTCGAGAACCTCGTTGGAAACAGCCGGAAGTTGCCCGATCGCGTTCAGGTAGCGGACGGCGCCGTTCGGATCGTTGCCTGGCCTGGCAATGAGCGGATGTGCGATCAGAAGGAGCGATACGATTACCAACACTGCGTTTCTCATGGGAACATCCTCCTTGTATAATTTAGAGAATATATATCAGAGAGTGAGTTGACGGCCCTCGCCGTGAGATGCGACCGAGTCCAGGGCGAAATTGAAGGCCGGCTCGCGTTCGAGACGGCATCTTGAAATGATGGAAAGCCCGCTTTCGAACTGCTCGTCGGACGACGGCACGAACGCTACTGGAATGTTCGCCGGAACGGCTATCGGCAACGATGCCGGACTCTCTTCGGAAAGGGATGTTCGAGACGCGGGAGTCGATGGGTTTGATACGATATAGAATATCAGGCAGGCGAGAATTGCCAGCGTCAGCCCGATGACGATGAGAGGCTGAAACCGGGGTTGCGACCATTCCGCCCGTCGTTCGAGCCGGGCGAGCAGATCGTCCGAGACCGGCGGCAGGGGAAGCCTGCTGCGCAGCGATTCTGCAAAGGGATCGTTGTCGTTCATTCCACCCATGACAGGAGCTCCTTCAGTTTCGCAAGGCCGTATCGGTAGCGGGACGAGGCCGTCTGCAACGGGACGCCCTGGTGTTCCGCCAGCTCGGCGAGGGACAGTCCGCCCCAGACCCGCAGAACGACGGCTTCACGCTGTTCCTCGAGAAGCTTCGCCAGCGCCCGCCGGATTTCGATTCCGGTTGTCGGGTCGGAGGCAGCGGTCTGGGGCGGTTCCTCATCGTCCAGCGGGTTCGTTGGACGCCGCTTTGTCTGCAGGGCGCCGTTGCGGACGGACGCGAACAGGTAGGCGGTCGGGTTGTCGATCGCGGTCATCCTGGCGGGGGTTTCGACCCAGGGCAGGAGGGCGTCGTGGATGATGTCTTCCGATGCCTGCGAACCGATGCCGAACGAACTCATCAGATACGCTTTCAGCCTGGGGGCGAACTCTCCATAGATCAGCCGGAATCCTTCTTTCGGATTCCGGCGGTAGAGGTCCATGATCGATTCGTTCGGCATCGGTTGTTTCATCCTTCACCAGGAATGATACGCAAAGCTGCCGAAATTATTTCGCAATATTTCAACCCGGTGAAATATTTCTGTTTTGCTCGTTTCCCACGGATGTTCGAAGAGCCGAAATGCTTTTCCACAACAGCCAGGACGCGGGAAGGAGAAGAGTGCGCAGATAGGTGCCTGCCATCGACTCGAGGATTTCGAGGCGGAGGAAACCCTGAAAAAACCTGACTACCCACAACGCAGCCATGATCGAGACGAGAAGGAACGCAAGGGTGCGCTGACGGCTGTCATGCGACATCGAGGCCGTGGAGCCGAACATTCTGCCCAGCCGGCCGGGAAGGTTCGGGACGACCAGGGCCATCCCGGCTATGACCAGCAGAGGTGACGGCACCGCATCCAGGGCGAGCGGATCGGCCCGGCGGACCAGCGATACCAGAAACAGGGTCAGCTTGACGATCCATGCGGGAAGATACCAGAACATCATCAGAGGAGCCCATATAATATCGCTTGAAATATGATCTCGGAACCATGTGGAAGCCGCAGAGACGTTGATTGCCATGAGGCTCCAGAAAACGGCGATGAACCGGAGGGACGTTCCTCCCGGGATCGGCCCGGCAAGCATGCCGAGAAGCGAGAGAACCGCGGGACCGCGTGGCCACTCGAGGCGGTTTCCGAAGTGCCAGAGTGCCAGGGAACATCCGATGAAGCACAGTCTGAATACTGCGCTCCGACAGGCGGCCCGGGTGCCTCCGAGAAAGGCCAGGACAGCCAGGAACGCAAGCCCAAGAAGCCTTCGTGCCGCACCGAGGGGCGAGCGGTTCGTGCCGGCGATGAAGTCAGCGATCCCGGTGATCAGGACAGGATCATACTGTTCGGTGAAGTGGTCCGACAGCCGCGAGAGATGAAGCTGCGTCTGCGAAGCGGCATACTCGTCGAGGGATTCCCGGATCTCGGAAACGGGAAACACCTGGTCGAGCGTGCCGGCGAATGCCGAAACGGTGGCGATCTGCTTCGAATCGGTGGTTGCAAACGAGCCGAGGATCGACATGCTTCTGAACAGGCTGGGATGAGACCTCCCGGCGAACGCCAGCGACGGCGGAACCCCGTCGGAATGACCGGCCAGATGAAAGGCGAGAAGCGCGGAATGGCTCGCTCTGAGGGCGGACAATGCCGCCTCCAGTTCCCTGCTTCTGATTCCGACACCTTCGTCAGTCGTAACCGTTGGGGAGTCGAACGTGAACAGCGAGATGCCACGGTTCGCGCATTCCCAGGCGAGAGGCATGAAGATCTCGCGATGTGAATTGGTTCCATGGGCTGCGAGAACCACTTCCTTCATGGTACCGTCGGGGGAAAAGAGCCGTCCCTCGTAGGTGCGGCCGTCAAGCGTGAACCGTTCGGTCGTCACACGGCTGTCGAGGCCATCGGTATCGAGAAACAGAGTGACGAGCAGGAGAGACGTGATCATCAGCCAGATTGTCCAGTCGCGTCCTCTCCATCCGGGATTCGATGAAGTCTGTGACCCGGCCACGGTCATCGCGGGAGTCCTGGCTCTGTGGCTGGTTCCCCGGTTGGAACAGGGCGCTCTTGTTCGGCGATCTGACGGCGAAGTTCCTCTACCTGTCGATAGATTCTGTAGACATCGTGAAAGCCAGGTGACATGCGCAGGGCAGCGTCAAGCTCGTTCAGCGCTTCCTGTGGTTTGTTCAGGGAGAGAAGCAGTCTTGCGGCATCCAGCCTGAACTGCTCGGAAGCCGGATCGAGTTCGGTCGCGCGCTGGATCAGGGGGAAAGCCTCGGCGGGGGCGGAAGCGGCGGCGACGATGCGAGCCCGTTCCGACCAGAAGAGTGCTTCATGAGGATTGATTTCGCCGGCCCGGGCGTAATATCCGAGGGCGGCCTCTGCGTCGGCACGGGCCTCGGCGGCGCGGGCGGAAAGCGCCCAGACCATGGGATCTGTCGGACGCTGGGTCCTCAGTTCTGAAAGCCGCGCCTCTGCCGTGCGGATCTCCCCGGCTGCGAGCTCCGCCGAAGTGGCGTCGAGCTGTTGCTGATGCCTGGTCTCCCTGACGACGAAAAGAAGATAGAGCAGAAGCAGGGCGATGGCGAGCGACTGCAGCTTGCCTGCGGCTCCCGTTGCGGTTTTATCGGAGTGGTTTTCGGAAACGGTCCCCGCGGCGATGACCGCGCCGACTGTCAGGGCGAAAAATGCTGATGTAGGCAGCATCCGGGAGGAAAAACCGCTCAGGTTGTGGAGGAAAAAGACCGCCCAGCTGCCGGCCGCCGCTCCTCCCGGCCAGGATCGTGGCGCTGAGAGGGCCTGCTTCGCGACGCTCCACCAGATGATGAGGCTGAGAGCCGCGAGAAGGGTGGCCGCGAGCGGGCCTGCTTCGACGAACGTCTGGAGAAACTCGTTGTGGGCGTTCATGGGATAATCCCCGCCGACGCATCTGAATCTTGGATATACCTGGGAAAATGTATGAAGGCCGTAGCCGGTCCAGGGAACGCTCGCGGCCGCCGCCAAAATACCCTTGTTTATCAGCGTGCGCTGGGAGAACGTCATATCCTTCGTATTGCCGATGCTGATGAAACGATATTTGAACGGCCCTGACAAGAATATGACAAACAATATTGCTGCTACTATGGCAATTGTTCGGGCAGCGCCGCTCCAGGGCCGTTTCGGAGACGGTTTCCAGATGGCTGACGCGATGACGACCCCAGCGAGCGCCGCCAGGTAGGCGCCGCGGCTGAAGGTCATCAGCAGGGCGATGCCTGTCATCAGCAGGGCCGCTCCGAAAAAGGCCTGCAGCCGCGATTCATACTTTCGCCACTCTTCTGTCGCGAGGGCGAGGCCGCAGATCTGCCAGGGGATCAGGGCGGCCAGAAAGGCGCCGAACACGTTCGGATCGGTGAAGATGCCGGCGCAGCGCGTCCGGATGATGGAACGCAGAGCGGGATCGGCCCAGGTGAGCGGCATCGGGGCCCCTTCTACGTATTCCTGGATTGCCAGGACACCATGAAATATTCCCGCCAGCCCGGCGGAGACGCAGATGCCGGTCAGCCATCCGAAACGCTCCGCGTCGTTTGCTGCCGCCACGGCCAGCATCACGAGAGCGAGCAGCTTCAGAAATGCGGGAAATGACGCGGCCGCATTCTCGGACGTCACGACCGACAGGCCGACCAGAATCAGCCAGACCGGCACGAGATGCCAGAAGCGGCGTGCGGGGCCGTCCGAACTGCGCAATCCTGGCGCCTGAGGTGCGCCTTCATGTCTGACGATGCCGAACAGTCGGCCGAGAAGAATGCCTGCCGCGGCCATTTCGAGCAGAAAGACGGCGGTCGTCTCGCCGCTGGCGTAAACCACGGGCAGGACGAGAATGACGAACGCAGGCAGGAACCCTGCGAACACCGCTTCCTGCATGTCCGGCTCAGCCCTGCGGGTCGGGGGCGACTGGGCCGTTGAGACCGTTGGGCTGCGTGAAGGGCTTGCGTTCGATGATCAGCCACTGTTTCGCGAGTTCCGCCATGGTCTGCAGACAGCTTCGGTAATGACGGTAGTCGGTTCCCGGCAGGTATGTCTTGCGCGAAACCCGGAACCGGTCGGTGAATTGAAGAGTCTGTCTGTGTTGGGTGAGGGTCGATTCATATGACAGACAGCCGCAGTTCCAGGTGTAGTCGCGATTCCAGGGCACCCAGCGGAAACCTTCCGGAAGTTCGAAAACGACCGTATTCACGGTCTCCTCGGTGGCGTAGTAATCGAGCGGATAAGTTCGCGTCGCGAGGCCAGCCGAGCGGGAATTGTAGCCGATCCAGTGGTTCCGGAACGCCATCAGGTTTTCCGACGCCCGGATGGCGCCGTCCGTGATCCGGTAGTTCAGCGTCAGCGTGACCGGTGCGCTCAGATCGTCGAGATCCGACAGGGCATATCCGGAGAGCTTCGCCTTGGGATGCACCCGCTTGGCCATCTGCTCGGCAAAATTCTGTCTTTCCTGGGCCTTGGCCGCCTTGAGACCGCGCAATGCCGCCTGGCCAGGGCCGTGGACCGTTCGCGCGTCTCGCACATCCATCGAACCGTCGGCGGCGACCTGCACGAAAATGTGACGTTCCGTGCGGTTTCCGGCACCGCCCTCGGGGATGCGTTCGAACGCGAAATCGGTTCCGGATGCCGTCAGGAAGCATGCCATCGTTCCCTGCGCGTCGGTGTCGAGCATGCCGAACGGCAGATAGTCATTATCGCAAGCGGTATAGAACGTGCGCCCGTCGATATCCAGCCTGAGGATTGCCGCTACGGCCTGTCCGAAGCTGGGAATCTCGGGGTTGATCCCGTCGACGCTCCAGCCCTGCATGAACCCGACCCGGCTTTCGATGCCTAGTCGTTTGAGCGCGAAGTGAAGCAGGGCGACGCGCGCCAGCGAGTTGCCATACCGCTTCGTCAGGGCAACGTCGATCCTGACCGGCTCGACGCCCCCGGCCGCGGGGCATCCGATCGAGAGGAAGCGGACGCGCCTGA
>MWAR01000552.1 GCA_002068715.1 bacterium ADurb.Bin374 | reverse complement strand
CTGCTGACCTCACGCGGGGCGGACCTGAACGTGCGGGACGGCCGGAATCTTGCCCCTCTGCATCTCGCCGCGGTGAAGAATCGCGCCGAAGCCTGCCGTATCCTGCTCGATGCCGGTTGCGACGTGAATATCACCGGTTTCACCAGCCCGGACGGTTCAGCCGAGAGCACACCGCTGCATCTCGCCGCGGAAAGCGGGGCGCGCGACGCCGTCGAACTGCTGATTTCCCGTGGTGCCAACGTGAACGCCGTCAACAACTTCCAGCGGACCCCGCTGTTCTGGGCCAGAAAAGCCGGGAAGACGGACGTCGCCGAACTTCTCGCTGCCCACGGAGCCGTTGCCGACCCCTCGGAGATCCCGACGGCATCGTCGACAGCCGAAACCGTTGAACAGCCGGCCTCGCGGTGATCGATGCGGGAATTCGGGGGACGTGATACGAAATTCTACGAATAGCCAGTGATGGTATTCCGTATCGCATCCCTGGAAATCAATCCCCAGAAATGCCACGGGCTGTTTCCGGTCTTCTGCCGTCATGTCGAAGGTTGAGCAGACTGCCGGCGAATAATCGGCAGCCGGAATCGGTATGAACGCCGCGCACCGGCTTCCCGGGCCGAGCGTCGGTTTTCTGTACGGCTGGCATGGTTCCTGCTCTATTGCCGCCATCAAGAAATCGGACATGCGAGGTCAAGAAATGAAATCGATGCGTTGGCTTCTGATCGTTCTGGCGGTGCTAGTCGCCCCGGCAACCGGCTGGGCGCTCAACGAATGGACGGTGCTCCTGTACATCGTGAACGACGACAAGGACACCACCATGGAAAACGCGAACATGCGCAGCATCCAGGCGATGACGCGGTCGGGCCCCCCGGCGGGTTGTGAAATCGTCGTCATCGACGACCTCGCTCCCAAGGCCGGCTCGCCGTTCGGCGGCATCTTCGGCGGGAACAAGGAAAGCGGCGCCTCGATCTACACGGTCCAGAAGGGCAGCGTCAACGTCGAGGACAAGCTCGGCGAAGTCAACATGGGCTCGCCCTACGTGCTGTGGAGCTTCCTGAAGAAGGCAGCCGAGCGGCACCCCGCCCGCAACTACGCGCTCATCATCAACAGCCACGGCAGCGGTATCTTCTCGTGGCGCGGCACGGGCGGCACTTCCAGCATGAAGCCCGGCGCGGTCGATTTCGACCCCGACAGCCGGTTCGTCGCCTACGATCACACCGATAACGACTGTCTGACCGTGTTCGAGATCGTCGCCGTTCTCGACGCGTTCAAGACCCGCCTGAACAGGAACCGGCCGCTGTCGGTGCTCGCGTTCGACGCGTGCCTGCCCGGCTCGATCGAAGCCGTCTACCAGTTCCGCAACTCCTGCGAGGTCATGGTCGGCGCCGCCGACACGACCGGCATCAACGGATACCCCTACGCCCGGATCATGAGCGCGGTCGATGCCGAGCGGCCCGCGAACGCGGCTGGCTTCGCGAAAGCCATGGTCAGCGGCGCCGGCATGCGTGACATGGGCTACTGGAACGTCGCCCGCGGCGCCGAACTGACGTTCGCCTTCAACGCCTTCGTGCTCGAGCTGATGAACGCCTCGGCCGACGGGTACCGGTTCGATCCGAGCGAAGCCTACGGCGGCAAGAACTACTGCTGGGACATCGAAGCCAGCCTCGGAAGCATGGGCGGCCTCTCCGGCGTGAAGAACGGGGCCCTGGTCCGCAAGACCGCCGAGGAAGCCCTGGCCGCCGTCACCGCCTGCCGCACGGTCTCGTCGGGCGCCGGCATCTCGGTCGCCATGCCGACCCCGGATGACTACCGCCGGTTCCGCTCTTTCTACAAGGCCCTCGACTTCGCCCGCGACACCCAGTGGGACGAATACCTCGACAAGGTATACGATGTAAGATAATATACCTGTTTATAAAAAAACCGGGCCGGATCGGAAAACGATTCGGCCCGGTTTTCGTCTGCCGGCGATCAGACGGGGCAGGCCCGGGTGGCGGCCGATTCGGGGGAGTGGGCGCCGCAGGACTCGGGGGCGGCCGCGTCGAACGTGTCGGGGTAAAAGCCGAACTTCTTCAGCACCGCGAGCTTGGGCAGGATGTTTCCGGCCAGGTCGATGTGGAAGAAGCCGGGGAACAGGTCGGGGTGGGCCTGGATGAACTCGTAGATCGGGCGGTGCTGGGGCGCGATCTCGAACTTCGACAGGGTGCTGATCTCGTGGCCGGTGATCATGTATTCTGGGAACAGCTCGGGGCAGAATTCGAGCTTCGCCTTGCCGGCATACGCCTGATACAGCTCTGTCTGCGGCAGCAGACAAAGCATAGATGGTAATATACGAGCCCCCAACATGCGCAGCGAGACCATCTGGAAGACGGTCTGGTGAAAGTCATCCAGCGTCTCGAACGGGAAGCCCCAGATGTAGAACGCGTCGACGCGCGGGAAGATGCCGACCGCCTCGGAGACGCGCGCGATCGCCTGTTCCGCCGAGAAGCCCTTCTTCACGAGCTGGAGGATGCGGTCGCAGCCGCTCTCGATGCCGAATCGCAGCTCGACGCAGCCCGTGGCGGCCATCGCTTCCATCATCTCGCGGTCGGTCAGGTCTACGCGGCCGAAGGATTTCCACATCACCTTAAGGCCCGAGCGGCTAAGCGCGTCGCAGAACTCCATGACGCGGGCCTTCTTCGAGACGAAATATTCGTCCTGAAATAGAAACATCTTCACGCCGGCCTTTTCGTGGAGCATGCGCATCTCGTCGACGATGTTGCCGACCGAGCGGAACGTCGATGCGTGGTCCCAGACCGGGGCGACGGAGCAGAACGTGCACGGGTACGGACAGCCGCGCGACGACATCAGGCCGTAGCCGCGGTACTGTTTCAGGTCGATATGCTCGAACGCCGGGAACGGGATCACGTCGAGGTCGGGGACCCGCTCGCGCATGGGGGTGCGCACGATGCGGCCGTCGCGCCCGCGCACGACGAGGCCGGCGACGCGGGTGAGATCGTCTCCGCGTCTGATCGCGGCGAGCAGCTCGGGGCCGGTACGTTCGCCCTCGCCGACCGCGATGACGTCGATCCATGGGAAGCGCTCCAGGATCTGTTCTTCGACGGCCTTCGAGCCGACCCCGCCGAGGATCAGCGTCGCTTCCGGATGCTGTTTCTTGTATTCCTTCATCGCCAGGATGGCGAAGGGGAGCAGGTTTGCCATGCAGGAGAAGCCGACGACGGGCGCGGCTCCCTCGAGGAAGCGCAGGATCGCATCGGTGCTGAACGGTTCGGAGGCCTGGGTCAGCTGGTAGTCGCGGAAATCGACCGTGAAGCCCGCCTGCTCGAGCGCGCGCGTGAGGTAGAGGCAACCGAGCGGCAGGTGCAGTTCGCGGTCGACGGTGTCGAGATAACGTACATACAGCAGGTTCAGGTTGAGAAGCGTGATATCGGCGCTCATTGGAGATGCTGGTTACTCGCCGAGGCCGGGGATATCGGGCCTGATGCCGCGGGTGATGGCCGAGTCGTCGACATCGACGGGCGGCTGCGGCCGGATGCCGGGGCCTGCGTTACCCGCGCGGGATCGGAACCGGACGATGACCTCGGCCTCGCCGACCTCGATCTCGAACAGGGCTGCTTCGCCGGCAGCCTCGGCACAGAGTTTCCGGATGGCTTTCCCAAGGGGCAGGCCGGCCGTCGAGGCGCTGATCCGGCGGCTGGTGTCGATTGTCGTTCCCCCGAACAGGGATATCCTGACCCCCGTGTTGGCGGCGACCGTGTCGAGCGCGTCGCTGAGGGAGCGGTCCGTCACGTCGGTCCGAACGATGACCTGCTGCAGGGTGTCGAGCGTGAGGGGATCGCCTGGTTTCCAGGCGGCCGTGGCGGGAGGCGGGGCGACCTGGTTTTCGGTCTCGTCGGGAGTGACGGGCGGTGCGGGTACCGGCTTCGGGGGCTTTGGGACATCGGGGCGGACCCCGCCTGGCGGCATCGGGAAGTCGGGCCTGATGCCGCGGGTCATGCGATCGTCGTCATCGGAGGCCGAGACTCCCGCGTTCGGCAGGCCCGGCCTGAGTTCCCCGCTCGTTTCGTCCGCCGGCGGCGTGTCGGCGCGGCCGGCGACGGGCGTGAAGGTCAGCTGGGCGAGCAGGGCGAGCATCGCCGCCGCCGAGGCGCCCGTGAGGACCCTACGCTGGGGCTCGGGAACGGCCGTTCCCGAGATGATGATCTCGAGCTGGGCTTTCGGAATGGAGGTCAGCATCGTCCTCTCCGACGGATCGAGCGGGACCGCCAGCTCATCGGCAACGGCGGCGCGTCTGACGAGAAGGTCGGCGCGGAACGCCGCATCCACGGCGGCCCGCTTGATCAACAGTTCCATGCCTCGCGGGATGCCGCGTCCCCTGTCGATCGAGCCCGTGGGGCGGCCGCCGACGATTGTGTGCCCCTGGCCGTTTTCACCCGATGGTTCTCCGGGCCTGGCCATGTTGACGTTCCGTTTCGTTTCGCTCATCGTGCAGCCTCCGCGTCAGGTGTCGGAATGATTCAATGATACCTCGGAATCGGCGATCGAGACCACTTCGAAACCAACCGGCTTTCCGTATGCTCCGGAAAGGAGTTCCGCTTCGATATGCGCGGAAGCGGCTTCGACGGTTATGGGGCACGCGACGATCGGCGTGCGGCGCGTTTCCTTCGAACGTTTTTCCATAGATGCAGATATATTGACCGTCGGTCCGGTTACGGTGAAGTCCTGACGGCCGTCGGAGCGGCCGAGCACGCCCATGAGGATCTCGCCCGTGGCGATGCCGCTGCCGATCGCAATCTCGAACTCGCCGGCCGCGCGCCTGGCCGCGTTGAAGACGGCGAGCTCGCGGCGCATGCCGAACGCGGCCCTGATGGCGCGCTCGCCCGACGGCGCCATTCCGTGGGTGGGGAGGAAGACGGCCATGATCGCGTCGCCGATGAACTTGTCGATCGTGCCGCCGTGCGCCTCGATCACCGCTTCCATGCGGGTCAGATACTCGTTGAGCATCGCCGTGATCTTCTCGGGCGGCTGGCTCTCGGACATCGTGGTGAAGCCCCGGATGTCGGTGAACATCACCGTGGCGGAAAGGCGGGTGGCGGTTTGGCGGTGGCGGCCGGCGACGGCCTGCATCGTCAGATCCGAGATGAACCGGCGCAGGAATTCTTTCTCGGCCAGGTCGCGTGCCATGGCATTGAAGCTGAGGCACAGGCTGCCGATCTCGTCATCCGTCAGCACCGGCAGGCGGCGTTCGTAATCGCCGGCCGCGATCGCCTCGACCGTTTTGCGCATCTCGGCGACCGGGCTCAGGAAGAACGACCGGAAGAGGATGAGGGCGAGGGTGACGATCATGAGGGGATACGCGGCAGCGAAGAGTCCCGCCGGCACCGAGAGGCCGTTTTCCCGATCGACCGGCTCCACGGCAGCCCCGATCATATCCATGCCGGCGAGCGGCCTTGCCACGACGTGACAGGGAGTTCCCCGCAGTGATATACGGGTCTGAATATTTCCTCCCTCCTCCTTCACGCGGCGCAGCAGTAAATACATCGCCGGATCCATGGTTTGAGAGAGCGGGTAGGTCAGTGGCCATTCCTGCTCGGAATCCTGCGCCAGCACGAGCGGAGGAGGGGCGGTCGCGGAGCGGGTATGACCGTTGATGATTTCGGCGATTTCCTTCTGGCAGAGGAGTTTTCTGTTCATGACGGCAAAGAGGAACATGGTCGACCTGAGGGTTTCATCGAGGACCTGGTGAAAAATGACCGAGGTCGTTTCGTGAAACAACTGGAACGGCACGAGCCGGTCGAACGTGACCGACTGCTGGTAGATGTTTTCGGGGCCGATCGCCATCGCCATGGTGTCATACACCATGCCGCCCTTGAGATCGAGATGGAGGTTCTGCCGCTGATCGCCTTCCGAAGAACCATCCGACAGAATCGTCGACTGGACGAACTGCAGGAGCGAGGTGATAAGTATCCGCACCTGCTCCTTGCTCTTGTCGGCTGCGTCGAACGGGCCCGTCGGCAGATGATGGGATGCGCCGTTGTTTTCGAACACATACAGGGCCTGCATGTACGAAGCGCCGAGTCTCGGGAGAGCGGACGCAATGACGTCGGGAGGCAGTAGACCCCTGCGCCATCCGGGATCCTCGATGAATTTCCTCACAGGCTTGACCAGCGTGCTCATATAGGATGCATGTCCGGCCTCGACCTGTTCGAGACGCTGTACGAGGCGTTGCATCACATCGGAACGCCGGGAGTCGGAACGACTCTGGCTGCCTATGAGGCCGGTCCAGATGAGACCGCTCACTGGAATGACGCTGACGATGGCGCAGATGAGCATGCACTGGCGCAGAAGGCCGGCTGCAACTTGCCCTCCGGCTTCGAATCTGGCGGCCAGCAGTATGACGGCGGCGAGCAGCGCCAGGGGGGCGGCGATCAACGGGGAACGGGCGAGCCGGAACGGGCGGTCCATCTCCCGGACGTGCAGCGCGACCGCGTCCGGCCATCCGGCTTTTTTCACGAACGCGACGCCCGTCATCCCTTCGTCGAGCAGGGTGCCTTCGGAAAGGGATTCCGACTCGAGGGCGATCCGGCGCGCCAGCCCGGCCGACAATCCCGGAACGCCCGCGTTACCCGAAAGCATGCGCCGCCCGGAAAGCAGGTGAATCCGCGGGGCTCCGATGTCCGACGCCGGCAGATCGAGAGCTTTTTTCAGCCAGCGGGACGTGCGGATCTCCCGGTTCGGGACGAAGAGGGCGATGATGCCAGCGCAGGGAGACGGTGCGACGGAAAGCGTAGCCGATGCTCGGCCCAGGTCCTTCGTCGCTTCGCAGTCGAACACCATGTCGGGGAACCAGGGGCCCATCAGCAGTTGGCCCGTTCTGCCGATGAATTTCGAGGTCGAGAGGCTGATGGGGTTTCTTCCCAGGGGATTCACTGTCTTCGAGAAGAGATGCTCGACGGCAGGCCAGAACGACATGGGCTTGTCGCGGAAAACAGGCTCGCCGGGTTCCAGGCCCCGTCTTGCGTTCGAGATCGAGAGGATGGCGTCGAGATCCTTCGGGGTGAAACCGTACGAGGCCTGCAGGACGGAATCCTTGTTCCATATCGCATACTTTATATTTCGGCCGAACGCCCTGCGCCATCGGGCGACGATGATGCTCGCGGTTTTCCCGTCCAGATCCCGCGCTCGAAACAGACCGGCGAGCATTTTCTCCTGGGCGAGGCTCTGCGGTGTCAGACGTTCCCGCATCAGGGGAAGGATGTTCCTGAGCGAATCGATATGCTGGACGCGGATCGCCCGCTCGCGGCTTTCCTCGATGACGTCGAGGCAGTACCAGCCGATCAGGAACAGGATCGGGACCGCGAGAAACAAGATACTGCGGCTTCTCGGAAGCGGGTTCTCAGGCATCATCCGGTCTCCTGATCCCGATCACCTCGACCGATTCCTGCCTTCCGCGAACGCTCTGGATCGACGTCGCCACCGGGAGGATGTCCGCTTCCAGCCCCGCGATGGTTGATGCGGTCGTGAGAATGCGGGGATTCGCGTCGCGCCCGGCCAGTTTTTCGAGACGCGCGGCGAGGTTCACGGTATCGCCGATCACGGTCGCATCGAGGCGTTTGCGAAGAGAGCCGATATGGCCGAGGACCGGCGTTCCCGAGGCAAACCCGACGCCATGCCGGAGCTGTACTCCCGCGAACGCCGCGTCATCCGCCATCCAGCGGTCCATCCCGAGGCCGATCTCGATGGCCGCCCTGGCGGCCCGGAGCCCGGCCGGATGCGAGCCCGGCTGCTCCCTGAATATCGCCATCGCCGTGTCGCCGATGAACTTGTCGATATCCCCGCCATGGCGTTTCACGGCAGTCTCGCAGAGGCCGAGATACCTGCTCATCAGCCCCATCGCCTCCTCCGGTTGAAGCTGTGCTTCGATGCTGCCGAACCCGCGCAGGCCTGCAAACAGGACCGTCAGCTGCTGGCGGCGTCCGGCGTCTGGTGTGTGCGCCGCGGCGCTCTCGACGAGATCGGCCCGGAGAAACGGCGTCATGCGAGCCTTGTGCCTGAGACCCTGGATGAGGACGGCCAGCCTCCGGATCAGCACTCCGAGCTCGTCGTCGGCGGTCGACATCATGCGAGTCCGGTAGTCGCCACCCTCGACCCGTTTCACGGCCTCGAGAAGAGCCGACAGTGGCTCGATGAGCAGGCTCCGCAGGCGGTTCACCGCCCAGAATGAGGCGAGGACGCCCCCGCAGACGACCATCGAGAGAATTGCTGCGGTCGCAGGCCATGACGGGTCTTTCAGGTCGGCGCGCACCAGCGAGATGCCGGCGGCGTCTATCCCTTTGAGAGGCCGTGCCCGCACCAGCCATTGCCGGTTCCGGATCTCCTGGGTGGTCTGAACGTTCTGGCTGGTGAACCGCACCAGGTCGAGAATCTTGCGCAGGGCCGCATTTGTTCCTGTGAAGAAGGGCGTCGCCGGGATGTCACCGATGGCGGCCAGGCTGGCACCGCATCTCCGGAGGTCGTTCAGGGCCCGCTCCATGATCTTCGCGTTCAGGTTCAGGTGGTCGAAATGCGCGCTGAAAAAGCCCAGCGGCCTGTTGTCGATTTGCGAGCGCAGGAATGTCTGGAAAATGACGGTCGACTGGTTGGCGAACTGGATCGGATTGAGCCTGTTGAACATGGTTCTGGCCTGGCCCGTGAAGCCCTGTTTCGGAAACAGGATCTCGAACTCTGGCGGAAATGGACGCTCATTCGGCCTTTTCGGCGGTTTGAACCCGTAATACTCCATCGTCCGCTTGCCGATCGCATCGAGAATTCCCCAGCTGGCCCTGCTGTCTGCGAGGTGATACTCGTAGGAGCGCCCGTCACGAAACACCACCACGGCCCTGGAAAGGCCGAAATTCCTGAACGGCGCCAGCAGCTCGTCGAACTCGGCTTCGGATGAAACGGCTGCCGGGGTCAGGTGATTGACCATCGCGAGCAGCTCGCTTTCGAGTCGGCCGAGTTCGGAAGCGAGCCGCTGCTCTATTCCGCAGAGATTGCTTTCGAGCTGCTTCAGAAGATTGTCCGTGCGGCTCTGGGAAAGGCGGTTCAGGTGCTCGAAGCCCAGCAGGGTCATGGCGAGCAGCGAAGGCAGCGTCAGTGCCGCCGCGGCGATCTTGAACTTCTTTTCGAGACTGACCCTGGGGCGCCACCAGCCCGACCCGAGAAGGAACAGGGCGAGACCCGCGGCAAGGACGCCCCCCACGAGGCCGGCCCGGGACGCGATCGTGGCGGTGGTGATCCATTGCGACTTTTCCGGGAACCGGATCGCGACGGTCAGCATCAGGTCAGTGTCCTTGTCATATACTTGTGAGTATACAAACCACTCCTCTGACGAATAGACCGACTGTCCTTTTTCGAGGAGCTCCCATAGGCCGTGGAGCATGCCGGGCGAGAGAGGCTCCGCCGCCGGGCCTTCGCCGGTGGTCTGTCGGATACCGCCGACGGCCGTTTCAGGGCCGGAAAGCATGCGCATCGCGCGCTCGAGTTCCCAGTCCTGTTTCGCTTTGTACAGCGGGGCGATGAAAATGCAGCTTCCGAGCCTGCGTTTCACTGGTGTCGACGGGTCGGCCCGGCGGGAGTTGAAGGTGATGACGGCGATCGAGTGAAGCTTTCCCCTGATGAACACCTCGGTCGCCAGGGCGCGTGACCTGCGGAGATAGTTCAGCGTGGCGATGCCGCCGAACGTCTTTTTGAGGAACCCCTGGGCGAGGGTCATTTCGCCCGTGGTGAGGGTTTTCTCATCGTCCCGGGCGGCTTTCAGAAACGCCTGCCAGGCGCGCTGGCCGGGCGGCAGGGGACGCCCCGGAATCGCGATCAGGCGGTCGGAGGCGTCGAACCAGTGGATCTGGGTATCCCTGGGAAAGATGCGCCTGAGAGCCTCGTCGTGCCTGCCGGCGGATGCCGCATCGAGCTGGCGGCCGCGCCGCTCGGAGACGACGGAATGCCGGAACAGGCCGAGTTTTTCGGTGATGACGACGTTGCGGTCGAGGGCACTTCTCAGGCGCATCACCAGCTCGCGGGCCTTCTTGCGGCACTCTGCCTCGCGCGCGGTTTCGGCCGATGCCTCGAACCGCTCCGTCAGGAGCCACAACCCCGCCGCCGGAAGGACGAAAACGACGAGGAAAAACACCGCCGCCCAGGCCAGCGCTCGCCGCCTGCCCTTCTGGTTCCCTTCCGGAGCCACTCTGGTCTTGTCCGCCATCATGGGGGTGATGGTAGCACAGGAAAGATTGCTTCGAGCTGTTGAATCTGCGATGATGCACCGGTATGAATCCGATGAAGCTTCTCCGCGGCGCCGGTGGCTGGGCGATCGTCGCGGCGTGCATCCTCGCCGGCCTTGCCGTGCTTCTCACGGATCTCGGCCGCGTTACGGCGGCGCTGGCGGCGTTCCCTCACCGCCTGATTCCGGTGATTCTCACGTTCGTCAGCCTCAACTACCTGCTGCGGTTCGCGAAATGGGAGTATTTTCTGCGCCGGCTGGGGGTGCGAATCGCCCTGCGCGACAGCCTGTGGGTCTTCTTCGCTTCGTTCGTGATGGTGCTGAGCCCGGGCAAGCTGGGTGAGGTCGTGAAATCCCTGCTGCTGCGCAATCGATACGGCATCCCCGTTTCCCGCACCGCACCCATCGTGCTCGCCGAGCGCCTCACCGACCTGCTGGGTCTGATGTGCCTCGCCGCCTTCGGGTTTTCGCGGTTCGCCTGGGGCGGCAAAACGCTTATCGTCTGCGGCATCCTGCTGGCCATCGGACTGGCCGCCGCGACTAGACCCGTGTTCTGGAAGGTGCTCGACCGGGCCGCCGATCGCCTGGCCCCCGGAAGGCCCAGGCTCAGAACGATGATCCGGGCACTCGAGGAAAGCACCCGCACCCTGCTGACTCTGCCCGCCCTGCTCGTCACCGTGCCGCTCAGCGCCTTTTCCTGGGCATGGGAAGGGGCCGCGCTGTATCTGATCTTCGGCGGGCTCGGAGTCGTGCGGCCCGAGCTGTTCGGCCTCTCGGTGTTCGCCCACGCGTTCGGCTCGATCACCGGTGCCCTCTCGTTTTTGCCGGGAGGGCTGCTCGTGACCGAGGGGACCCTCAGCCTCTTCTTCGTTTCGGCCGGCATCGCCGGCGACGCCTCCGTCACGGCCACTCTGCTGATCCGTGCCGTGACGCTCTGGTTCGCGATCCTCCTCGGCCTCTGTGTATTCACTGCCGGCGCGCGCCCCGACGACCTCCGGCTCGA
>MWAR01000551.1 GCA_002068715.1 bacterium ADurb.Bin374 | reverse complement strand
CCTTGAGCACGTCGGTAAGACGCCGCTCGACTTCACCGGCCAGTCGCAGAATGGACTCTTTCAACATTTCGCTTTCGCGCAGAAAAATCATGTTCATGTCTCCACCTCCCTGACGTGTCGTTAGCCGAAACGCCCCGTAATATAGTCTTCGGTCTGTTTTTCGCGAGGCCTCGTAAACAGATTTTGCGTTGCGCCGAATTCTACAAGAAGACCCTCGTAAAAGAAAGCCGTCAGGTCGGAAACGCGCGCCGCCTGCTGCATATTGTGGGTCACGATCGCGATTGTGTAGCGCCCCCGCAGCTGCACGATCAGCTCTTCGATGCGGGCTGTGGCCTTGGGATCTAAAGCCGACGTGGGCTCATCCATCAATAAGATTTCTGGCTGCACCGCCAACGCGCGAGCCAGACATAAGCGTTGCGCCTGTCCTCCCGACAGCCCCAGCGCGTTCCGGCCGAGGCGGTCCTTCACCTCTTCCCACAGAGCGGCGCCGCGGAGACTCTCCTCAATGATCGCGTCCAGCTCGGACTTCGACACGTTTCCGTGCAAGCGCGGCCCATAGGCAACATTATCGTAAATGGATTTGGGGAAGGGGTTGGGCTTCTGGAAAACCATGCCGATCCTGCGCCGCAGCACCGCCGCATCCACGTTGCCGCCGTAGACGTCCTGCCCGTCGAAAATCAGCGAGCCTGCCGCGCGGCACCCGGGAATCAGGTCGTTCATCCGGTTGATCGCGCGCAGAAACGTGCTTTTGCCGCAGCCGCTCGGGCCTATAATCGCCGTGACTTGTCCGGCGGGAATGGCCAAATCGACTTTCCGAACTGCTTCATGCGAACCATAATAGACCGAGAACGCTCGGGCCTCAAGGTGAGTCACGTTTTTGTCAGTTGCGTCGTTCATGCTTTTCCCTGCCGTCATCGGTTCTGAACCTACCCTTTCAGCCGCTTGGCCACACGGGCGCGAATCAGGATCGCCGCCAGATTGAGCGCCAACACGATCAGCACCAGGGTCGCGGCCATGCCATACTGAACATGCCGGATCTCATCGACAGCCTCCTCGCACGCCCATCGCCGGAAGAAGTCCGCACGACGGTCCGGGGAACATCGCCGTTCCTTCAGCCGCGGCCTGACTTCCTCGAGAAGCCCTGCAAGCTCGACCAGGGCCGGTTCGATGGTCTTTTCGAACCGTTCGCGCACCAGGCGGGCCATCGCCGGCACTCCCGACGCCGTCACGGCGGCAAGAATCGGCCCCCTCTTCACGACACTGCCTGTCACGAAGTCACCGTCTTCGGGAAGATCGCACCGGTTGCACAGGATGCCGAGCCGCCGGCATATCCGCGACATGCGCTCCTGCACGGCCGGCTGGTCGGTTGCGAGAATCACGAGGCGATATGCATTGGTGATGTCCTCATCGGCCACGAGTCTGGCTTCGCAATGCACCCCAGGGAGAGCTGCGAGAGCCGCATGTATTTCCGGAGCTATTATATGAATTTCGGCGCCGGCGCCCGCGAGCATCTCCGCCTTTCGGAGAGCGACTTCACCACCGCCGACGATCAGGGCGGGCAATTCCCGCACTCGAATAAATACTGGCATGTATGTATGCATCGTCTCAGTCATCCGTCATTTCGGGTACCAGTGCATGCTGCTGTCGATGCCGAGCACCACGAACATCGAGAGCAGAAATCCGCCGATGACGCCCCATGCGACACGCGGCCCGGAAAGGCGCCCAGCGCGGGTCGCGACAGACACTCCTCCGAAACCGAGAAGAACGAGCGTCGAAAGTCCTTTCTTCGGCTCGAGCGGATCGAATACGGCAAACTGGAGCCACGACCAAACGAAGCCTGCTGTGAGGCCGATGGCGAACAAGGAGCTACCGCCGTTCAGGAAGCGTATCATGAGCTTCTCGAGTCGCAACAACGGAGGAAAAAAGGACACGGCTCTGACGCGGTTCTTTTCTTTGAGGCGTTTGAGGGCGAACAGATACGTCGCTCCGGCGAGAGCCGCCATGAAAAAGAGGCATTCTCCCGCGATCGAGAAGCCGACGTGAAGAAAGAACCATGGACCGCTGAAATGAGAACCGAGCAGGAGTTTCTCGACGAGAGCGGCGAGGCCGAGCAGGGCGGCCGCCACGGGAAGAACGAACAGGCTGAAGAAGGTCTCGCCCGATCGCCATTCAAGCCATCCACAGATGCCGGCAAGCATGAACCCGGCAATTTGAACGGCCAAAGGCAGGGAAAATCCGGCGGAAGCGGCAGCCTTTTGCCCGCTCGTCATCAGCATTGCCACGAGGGCAGCGACGAGCCCCAGCCAGAGAGCGATGGTTCCGTGCCAGGCGGGAGTTCGGCCGGCGGCCCGCTCGAGAATCCTGAAGAATGCCGCCAGCAGCAGAGATCCGGCGGCAATACCAAGCGCGATATTCATGACATCGAGATGCTAACACACATTTCCCGACACGTACAAGCCGCAACCGAGAAGAGAGTTTTGCGTTTCCGTTGACGCACAACGGATTTTTCACTGAGATATCAAGACCGTTTTACCCCCGAGACACCGAGGCGCAGAGTGAAGAAGCGAGATGAAAAAGATAGAAGGGACCATACCAGGCACAGAAACATGACATGAACTCTGTGTCCCAGTGCCTCTGTGGTGAAGCGGCTATATTTGGCTTCAACCGGATCAGAAGCGGAATTTGTGGTCGTGAATGTCGTAGGTGCCCGAGGCGGTTTTCCGGGGGGCGTGGCAGGAGGTGCAGTTTCGGCCGGGGCTTTCGGCGGGGT
>MWAR01000550.1 GCA_002068715.1 bacterium ADurb.Bin374 | reverse complement strand
GGCCAGACCTACTTCGGGCAGGATCTCGTCACCCGGCCGCGCCGGCTGGCCCTGATGAACCTGTTCCTGCACGGCCTGACGCCGACGATCTATCTCGGCGACACGATTTACGAGCCGGAACGGGGCGAGCGGTACGACGTGATCCTGACGAACCCGCCGTTCGGCACCAAGGGCGCGAACCAGGTGCCGGACCGGGACGACTTCACCATCGACACCTCGAACAAGCAGTTGAACTTCGTCCAGCACTGCATGAACATCCTCAAGCCCGGCGGCCGGGCCGCAATGGTGCTGCCCGACAACTGTCTCTTCGAGGACAAGGCCGGTGAGGTGTTCGAGATTCTGATGCAGGATTGCAACCTGCATACGATCCTGCGCCTGCCGCGCGGGACGTTCACGCCGTATTCCCAGGGCGTCAAAGCCAACGTCGTGTTCTTCCAGAAGGGGCTCCCGACAGAACATGTCTGGATCTACGATGCCCGCGCCAATGTCCCGGGCGTCACGAAGAAATCCCGGCCCCTGACCCGCGAGCATTTCCGGGAGTTCGAAGCCGCCTACGGCGCCGACCCCGCCGGCCGGAGCCCGAGAACGGATGCCGGGCCCGAGGGCCGGTTTCGTCGATTCCACATCAGCGAGATCAAGGAGCGGGGCTACAAGCTCGACATCACCTGGCTCAAGGATGAATCCCTGGAAGACGCCGACGAACTCCCCGAGCCCGACGCCCTGGCCTCCGAAGCCATCGCCGAACTCGAAGCCGCCGTCGACGGCCTCCGCGAGGTTCTCGCCATGGTCGAAACCAACGGGAATTCTGAATTATGACCTGGAAAACATATAGCATCGCACAGATTATCGAAGACGTTCAATCTGGCTTTGCTTGTGGAAATAAAGACGTAGTAAACGGTTTTCTCCATCTTCGAATGAATAATATTCATTCAGATGGAAAGCTTGATCTGACGTTGCTACGCCGTGTTCCCCCGGAGCTTGTTGGTTCGAAGTATCGATTGAAAAAGGGTGACGTCGTAGTATGCACCACGAATAGTGGAAAACTGGTCGGCAAATCCGCACTTTTCGATATCGAAGGGGAATATGCTTTCAGCAACCACCTCACAAGACTAAGAATAAAAAAGGACATTGCCGAACCGACGTTCGTTCAAAAGTTGCTCTGGCTTAAATGGCAACTTGGCGAGATTGAGCCCCTGTGCAAACACTGGGTAAATCAGTCCACACTTCCCAAAGAAGCGTTACTTGCACTTGAGTTTCAATTACCACCTCTCGTCGAACAGCGTCGTATTACCAGAAAACTCAACCGCATTGCGGCTCATCTCGACGAGGTGAAGGCCCGCCTTGCCACCATTCCATCCCTCCTCAAACGCTTCCGCCAATCCATCCTCGCCGCCGCCTGCTCCGGCCGCCTCACCGAAGATTGGCGAAAGAACACGAATGGTGAAATAGTGAATGATATTGTTAAGTGTATTCAAAAACGGATGATTGGCGAAGCAAATACACCGGCGCAACGGAGAAATGCTGAGACAATTTTTGAGCATTCAGAAGAACGCAATAGTGATGAGCTTCCAACGGGATGGAAATATATTGCCCTTGATAAACTTGCAACCTTCACATATGGAACTTCTGCAAAATCTCAAAAAACAGGCTCAATCCCGGTTCTTCGAATGGGTAACCTTCAGCGAAGAGAGATTGATTGGTCTGAACTCGTTTTCACCTCCGATCCAAAAGAAATTGAAAAGTATCAGCTAAAGCCAATGACCGTACTTTTCAACCGAACAAACAGCCCTGAACTTGTTGGTAAAACGTCTATTTATCGTGGCGAACGGCCGGCTATTTTTGCAGGTTATCTCATTCGGATAAATAATGCTCCTGAGCTTCACCCTGAATATCTCAACTACTGTCTGAATTCATACGATGCTAAGACATGGTGCAACCAGGTAAAAAGTGATGGAGTGAGTCAGTCCAATATCAATGCGCAGAAACTTGGAAAGTATGAAATCCCCTTTTGTTTGCCTGAAGAGCAAGCTGAGATTGTTTGCCGAGCGAATAAACAATTGAGATTGGCCGACTCTATCGAGGCTCGTTACAACAAGGCCATGGCGTTCGTCGACAAGCTCATGCCCTCCATCCTCGCCAAAGCCTTCCGCGGGGAGTTGGCATAGAAGCCGTCTGTGTGTGCATACATGAGACAATGACCTATAATTGATGGTAAGCACATTAAATATGAACTGGTATTGCAAATTCACCCTTTAGGTGAATTAGTATGATGATTAAAACACCCAATAACTGAAAACCATACTTGACATTTCTGCGATTCATCCCCATATTTAGATGGGAGTATCGTCGTGAGATTTGTCATCGTGTCAAAAAAGTCGTTGGCTCTGTATACCGAACTCAAGGGCGCCGAACGATACCCACCGGGTATCGTCGACGCCTTCTTCGATGCCATCGCGATGATCGACGCTATCCAAGATGACAAAGAACTCCTGGCCTTCCGGGGGTATCACTTCGAAAAACTCAAAGGCAAACTCAAGGCATTCCATTCCCTCCGCCTCAACAAGCAGTACCGCCTTCTGGTAAAACTGCTGGAAGACGGCGAGGGCAAATACTTCGAGATTGCCGATATCGACGATTATCACTGATGAACGGAAGGGGGTGAAAGCATGTTCACAAAACCCATACCGGCCCGGATGAACCCGCCGGGAAACCAGATCGCCCGAGAGCTCGAAGCGCGCGGTTGGACCCAAAAAGATCTGGCCGACATCATGGGGCGTCCCGTCCAGGTGATCAACGAGATCATCAAGGGCACCAAGCAGATCACCGTCGAGACCGCGATGGAACTCGCTGCCACCTTTGGAAACGAGCCTGAAACCTGGATCAAACTCGAAACGCAATATAGGCTTTTCCTTGCAAGAGGTTCTAAGGAGGCGAAAGAAAATGCCGGTATCAGCCTGCGAAGCAAGATCTACGATAAGGTTCCGCTTCCAGAGCTGATCAAGCGGAAATGGATCTCCACGAAGGGAAATCTCAGATCCCATCTTCCCGAGCTCGAAGAGGCGGTTTGCAGGTTCCTCGGCATCGATACGATCGATGAGATGCCCCATGTTCCAGCGATGCGGCACACGCTGGCCAAGGATCAGAATGGAATGGCATTATTGGCCTGGATGCGTCGTGCCGAAGCTCTCGCCGGGACGCAAAATCCCGCGATGCCTTTCGAGCGCAAGAAGATCCCGGCTTTGATCGATGCTCTTCTCCCTCTTACTGCTGCCCCTGCTTCGGTGTCGAAGGTCCGGGACGTCCTGTTGAGCTTCGGAATTCGGTTTGTCATCGTGCCGCACCTTTCCAAGACATACCTTGATGGGGCCGTCTTCTACCTGGACACGGAAACGCGTAAGAACCCCGTTGTGGCCATCACCATGCGCTACGACCGGATCGACTGGTTCTGGTTCACGCTTTTCCATGAACTTGCCCACCTCTTCAAGAACCATTATCCGGAGGGCGTGCTGGACGACGAACGCATTTCCGAGAATGACAAGGCGAACGAAGAAGAAGCCGATTCCCTTGCAAAGGAGTGGCTCATCCCGGAGAGTGCGTATGCGCCATTTTCCGGCAAGCACTTCGTCAGCCTGCCTGATGTGAAAGCCCTCGCGCTTTGCTTGCGGCGCCACCCCGGAATCGTTCTCGGACGATTCCAGAAGGAAGGCAAGATATCCTATTCTCGCCACCGGTCCTTACTGGTTCGAGTCAAAATATATCTGGAGGAATTTATCGACAGATAAATCTTGGATACAACGCCCTAAAGAGAAAAATCAACTTTCCCGCCAACCGCTGTGACTTCCACTCGACCAGTGGGATCCCGCATCATAAAAACATCTGTTTGGCGTTTTTTTTGTTTGTGAAATGACAGATTCCGTTATTTTAATTTCAGCGTAAAAGTGAAATAACGTGACAGGTGTCGCTCGGCAACGGCATGCAAAGAGGCACGCAGAAACGGCCGCCGATGTACCGGCTCCGGGGATGTTGAGGGGAAGGACGGGAGCGGGTATCATGCGTGATATGTGGACGGTCGAGGTCGAGTTTCAGATCACGCTTGCGTCGGGGGCGGCGATTCCCCGGGATGCGTCGCTGTTCATCGCCGGGAGTTTCGGCGGGGAGCGGCGGTGGGCGGCTGATGCCGCGCCCTGCCTGAACGTGGGGGGCACCTGGCGCGTGCGGATCAGCCTGGAAGCCGGGGTTCCCTTCGAATTCAAGTTCACGCAGGGCAGCTGGGATCGCGTGGAGACCGACGCCGTCGGAAACGAAATTCCCAACCGCGTGTTCACGCCGTCGTGGGACAAGACGACGTGCGCCTGCGCCATTCAGGGGTGGAAGCGGGCGAAAGACCGGCCGCTGGCGGAAACGGGCCGGCAAATACGATACGATATATTTTCGAAAGCGCTCGGTGAGGAGCGGACGTTCATCGTCAGGCTGCCGCCCGGATACGAAAAGAGCCCGGGGAAGCGGTGGCCGGTCCTGTACTGCCATGACGGACAGCACCTGTTCGGCACGGAACGCTCATTGTCGGGCGGCGAATGGCGGGCGGACATCGTCGCGGCCGATCTCGAACGGGAAGGGCTGATTTCA